>JAGLTQ010000044.1 GCA_023135195.1 Gammaproteobacteria bacterium
TCTTTGCCTAAAGTTTTGCACTCTCTTGCAGGTAAATCTTTAGTGCAGCATGTTATTGATACCTCAAAAAAATTAAATCCTGAAGTTATAAATGTTGTTTACGGTCACGGTGGTGAACTGGTACAACAAAAAATTAATGACAATGATATTAATTGGGTATTACAAGCCGAACAGCTCGGTACTGGACATGCAGTTGAACAAGTTTCAGCTCAATTAAAAGATGAGCAGCTTGTTCTTATTTTATATGGTGACGTGCCATTAATTAAAGTTGAGACCTTAACTGAACTATTAGAGCAAGCTAAAGATGGTATTTCATTATTAACAGTAAGTTTAGATAACCCACAAGGCTATGGACGCATTGTTCGTAATGCTGCTGATGCCGTAGAAAACATTACAGAAGAAAAAGATGCTACTGAAGACATAAAAAAAATAAATGAAGTAAACACGGGTATTTTAGCGGTAAAAGCAGATCTACTTAAAAACTGGTTAGGAAAGTTAGATAATAATAATGCACAGAAAGAATATTATTTAACTGATGTTATCGCAATGGCAGTGAAAGATGGTTTTAAGATTGAGACTACGCAGCCTGATAATGAATACGAAGTCATGGGTGTAAATAACCGCATGCAGTTGTCAGAGCTAGAAAGATATTATCAACAAGAACAAGCAAATGAATTAATGGCTGGTGGTATAACATTAGCCGACCCAACAAGATTTGATATTCGTGGTGAACTATCCCACGGACAGGATGTTTCGATCGATATAAATACTGTTATTGAGGGCAAGGTATCGATTGGTAATAATGTTTCTATTGGTGCTAATTGTGTAATTAAGGATTCAAAAATTGCAGATGATGTTGTAATTTTACCAATGAGTATATTAGATAATGCATCAGTTGGAAAAGGCAGCAAGGTTGGCCCTTTTGCGCGATTAAGGCCGGGTGCAGTGCTATCAGATAATACACACATTGGTAATTTTGTAGAAATTAAAAAAAGTTTTATTGGTGTGGGTAGTAAAGTGAATCATTTAACGTATGTTGGCGATTCAATGATCGGTAAAGCTGTGAATATTGGTGCTGGCACGATCACTTGTAATTATGATGGTGCTAATAAACATCAAACAATAATTGAAGATAATGTTTTTGTAGGTTCAGCAACACAGCTCGTTGCCCCTGTAAAAATAGGCAAAAACGCGACTATTGGAGCTGGCTCAACTATCACAACAGATGTTGCTGAGGAAGAACTTGCAATAACACGCGTTAAGCAGAAAAGTATTAAAGGCTGGAAACGTCCGGTTAAAGTTAAAAAATAATTATACTAAATAGTATATAAGCAGAGATATAAGTTTATGTGTGGCATTGTTGGTGCGGTTTCTAAAAGAAATATAACCCCGGTTTTACTTCATGGATTAAATCGTCTTGAATACCGTGGTTATGATTCAGCAGGTATTGCTGTTTTGGATGAAGATAATAGCATTCAGCGTGTCAGAGCTGTAGGTAAAATAAAAAATCTGGAATCAGCGCTAACAGATACTCCAGCAAATGGATTCATTGGTATAGGCCATACTCGTTGGGCGACTCATGGTGAACCGACAGCAAAAAATGCACACCCGCATGTCTGTAATGATTGTGTCGCGATCGTACATAACGGGATAATTGAAAATCATGAAGCCTTACGTGAAGATCAAATTAAGGCGGGATTTAATTTTACATCTGATACTGACACCGAAGTTATTGTTCATCAGATTCAAAAATATCTAAATGACGAAAATTCATTATTCGAGGCCGTTAAAAAATCCATTAATGATTTGGAGGGGGCATATGCTTTAGGTGTGATTAGTACCTCTGAACCAGATACATTAATATGTGCACGTAAAGGTAGTCCTCTTGTTATTGGGGTGGGAGAGAATGAAAATTTTATCGCATCAGACATGTCGGCTTTATTATCAGAAACTAATCAGTTTATTATTCTTCATGAAGGTGACATGGCTGTCGTTAGGTCATCAAATATTGAAGTGTTTGATGAAGCAGGCAATAAAACAAAAAGAGATATTCATGAAAGTAAGCTTTCTGGAGAGGCTGTCGATAAAGGTGAATATACACATTACATGCTTAAAGAAATATTTGAGCAGCCCATTGCAATCGCGGACACCTTGGAAGGTCGACTCGGAAAAGACACAGTTTTAGATTCAAGCTTTGGTCCTAAAGCAATTGAAATATTCGATAAAATTAAATCCATACAAATCATAGCTTGTGGTACTAGTTACCATGCGGGTTTAATTGCAAAATACGGCATTGAATCGGTAACAAGTTTACCAGTCAATGTTGAAGTTGCGAGTGAATTTCGATATCGAAAAGTCGTTGTTCTACCAGATACATTAATTATTACAATATCTCAGTCTGGTGAAACGGCAGATACCCTAGCCGCGTTACGTAAGGCAAAAGAAATTGGTTATGAACATAGTCTGACAATATGTAACGTTCCTGAAAGTTCTTTAGTTCGTGAATCAGAGCTTAGTATGATGACGCGAGCAGGGCCAGAAATCGGAGTAGCTTCAACAAAAGCATTTACCACACAACTTGTTGCGATTTTATTGTTAGTAACCGTATTGGCGCGTCGTTTTGGGTTTCCAGCAGAAACAGAAGCTAAAGTGGTCGAGCAGTTACGTCATTTGCCGGGCATTATAGATGATGTTTTAAAGCTTGATGATGAAATTAAAGAAATGGCAAAAGACTTTGCCGATAAAGAACATGCATTATTTTTAGGGCGAGGTATGCATTATCCGGTTGCTTTAGAAGGAGCATTAAAGCTTAAGGAAATATCATATATACATGCAGAAGGCTACCCTGCTGGTGAATTAAAACATGGGCCTATTGCATTAGTTGATAAAAATATTCCTATTGTGGCAGTTGCGCCGAACGATAATTTAATCGAAAAATTAAAATCTAATTTACAGGAAGTAAAAGCACGTGGCGGGCAACTTTACGTTTTTGCTGATAAAGGTACAAACTTAAAGTCAGAAGAAGGTATTAAGGTAATTGAAGTTGCACCACTTGATATCGCAATTTCACCGATTATTTTCTCAGTACCACTACAAATGCTGGCATATCATGTCGCTGTTTTGAAAGGAACCGACGTAGATCAACCGCGTAACCTCGCCAAATCAGTAACTGTCGAATAAAGAAGATTGGCCACCAAGGACACGAAGAAGATCAAAAAATTAAAGACTAAACCACTGGGGGCACGGGGAACACAGGGGAAAAGCTTTTAATATTTCTATCCCAGTGAACCCCGTGCCCCCAGTGGTTATTTTTTGGATCTTCTTCGTGTCCTTGGTGGCTATATTTTTTAACGTCTCCAGAATGCTGGGGTGAGCAATACCAGTAGTGTAAAAATTTCCAGACGACCTAACAACATGGCAAAACATAATATCCATTTCGCAGCATCATTAACTCCCGCATAATTAGATCCCACTTCATTTAAACCGGGTCCAAGATTATTCATAGAGGCCGCCGTTGCTGAAAAAGCACTGATTTGATCTAACCCAGTAAGCATAAGCGCGAGTAATATGATGACGAAAGCAGCAACGTACGCTGAAAAGAACCCCCAAACAGCCTGTATTATTCTATCGGATAATGGTTTACCACCAATTTTAATCACAAATACAGCATTAGGATGAATCAGCCGTTTTACTTCACGCATGCCTTGTTTAAGTAAAAGTAGAAAACGAATCATTTTCATACCACCACCGGTTGATCCTGCACATGCTCCGATAAAGCTGGTAAAGAGTAATAAAATGGGTAAGAAGCCGGGCCAGTTGTGGTATTCGTAAGTGGTAAAGCCGGTGGTTGTTCCTATTGAAACGGCTTGAAACATACCATGTAGAAAAGCACGTTCTGGTGTGATGAAGTAATTTGTGTAATATAAATAAACTGCTGAGATAAGTGTAATTATCATTAGCAGGCTTATATATATTTTAAATTCTGAATCAAGAAAATAAGCTTTAAGAGAACGACTACGCCAGGATAAAAAGTGTAGAGAAAAATTTACTCCGGAAAGTAGCATAAATATGATGGCGACCACTTCAACCATAGGCGTTTCATTAAAGAAACCCATACTGGCATCATGTGTAGAAAAACCACCGATAGCGATAGTTGAGAAACTATGACCTATCGCATCAAACGTGTTCATTCCCGCCATCCAGTATGCGACAGCACAAGCAATAGTTAATGTTAAATAAATGTACCAGAGTGCTTTTGCTGTTTCGGTAATACGTGGTGTTAATTTATTGTCTTTCATTGGGCCGGGTGTTTCAGCTTTATAAAGCTGCATGCCACCAATACCTAATAAAGGCATGATAGCAACTGCTAAAACAATAATACCCATGCCACCTAGCCATTGAAGTTGTTGTCGATAATAAAGAATAGATTCTGGTAATTGATCTAAGCCAACGATGACGGTAGCGCCGGTTGTGGTTAAGCCCGATAAAGATTCAAAAAAAGCATCGGTTATAGATATATCTATTTGATTAGATAAGATAAAAGGTATCGCACCAAACGATGCTAACACCGTCCAGAATAATACAACGATTAAAAACCCATCCCTGAGACGTAACTCATTTTTATAATTTTTAACCGGAAGCCAGGCTACTATTCCTGTGATTAAGGTAACCGCAAAGGCATCAAAAAAAGGTTCAAAGGCACCATCAAGATAGATAATAGAAACAATAATGGGCGGTACCATGGTAAAACTAAATACCATTAACAAAATACCAAGAATTCGCTGTATGACAAAGAATTGCATAATTTTTATATGAAGGTTATGCCAACTTGAAATAGTTTTTCAACGTCGGAAATATATTTTTTATCGATCAGGAAAAGTATGACGTGATCTTCAGGTTCAATTACCGTGTTGTGGTGGGCAATTATCACTTGCTCACCACGGACAATGGCGCCAATGGTCGTACCGAAGGGTAATTTAAGTTCGCAAATTTCACGGCCAACCACTTTTGATGTTGTTTTATCACCGTGAGCAATGGCTTCAATTGCTTCAGCGGCACCGCGACGTAAAGAATGCACTTTTACAACATCGCCACGGCGAACATGCGCCAATAAACTACTTATGGTTGATTGTTGTGGAGAGATAGCAATATCAATTTCTCCACCCTGAATAAGATCAACATAGGCTGTACGATTTATTAAGGCCATTACTTTACGTGCGCCCAGACGTTTTGCCAGCATAGCGGATAAAATATTCGCCTCTTCGTCATTGGTGACAGAACAAAAGATATCGGTATTATCAATATTTTCTTCCATCAACAAATTTCCATCTGAAGCATCACCATTAAGCACAATAGTATTATTGAGTTCTTTAGCAAGACTTTCGGCACGACTGGCATTGTGGTCAATAATTTTGACCTGGTAATCATTTTCCAGCGCTTCTGCTAATCGTTTACCAATATTACCACCGCCAACAATCATGATTCGTTTATAAGGTTTATCAAGACGTCGTAACTCACTGATCATGGCACGAATACTTTTTGGCGTTGCAACAAAAAAGACTTCATCATCAGCTTCAATGACCGTGTTGCCTTGTGGAATAATGGCGCGATCACGACGATAAATAGCGGCAATCCGGATTTCGACACTAGGCATGTGTTTTTTAATGGTGCTCAATTCATGCCCCACTAATGGCCCACCATAATAGGCGCGCACACCAACCAGCTGCACTTTTTTGTCAGCAAAATCAAGTACTTGTAGTGCTCCAGGATGTGAGATTAGGCTTACGATATATTCTGTAATAAGTTGTTCAGGACTGATTAAAACATCGACAGGTAAGGCTTCTTGCTGAAAAAGTTGTGGATGAGATAAATAACCCAAAGCTCGAACACGGGCAATTTTTGTTGGAGTATGGAAAATGGTATATGCAACCTGACACGCCACCATATTTGTTTCATCACTGTCGGTAACAGCAATGAGCATATCAGCATCATCAGCACCTGCAGCCCTTAAAATATCCGGGTGTGAGGCATGGCCTGCAATAGTACGTAAATCCAGGCGATCCTGAAGAGCGAGTAGTGTTTTTTCATTTTTATCAATGATAGTTATATCATTGGCTTCACTGGTGAGGTTTTCTGCCAGTGAACTACCTACTTGTCCTGCACCGAGAATAATAATTTTCATAGGATTAGTGTGTTCTTATTTTTATTTATTTTCAATTAATACTGTTTAGGATCAATATTTAAGGCACGTAATTTTCGATAAAGATGAGTACGTTCCATGCCAATGAGTTTAGCAACTTTGCCAACGCTACCACCTGCTTTAATTAAATGGTGAACCAAATAATCCTGCTCAAAACGTTCTCTAGCTTCACGTAATGGTAGATCATAAGTGACAGAAATACCTTCTCCTGGCACCGATATTTTTTCTTTTTGTACTATGGCAGATTCAACCTCTTCCAGGCTGATTTCATTTCCTGCTGCGGTAATGAGTAGGTGTTGTACCAAATTAGTTAATTCAAGAATATTACCCATCCATTCATAATTACGCAGCCTGTTTTGTGCTGCGAGACTGAAATGACGATAGGGCAGCTTTTCTTGCTCAACCATTATATTAGTATAAAAATTAATTAAGTCTGGGATGTCTTCACGATGTTCGCGTAATGCAGGAACATGTAGAGGAACAACATTGATCAAGTAGTATAAGTCCTTTCTAAAGGTGTTTTCTTCAACCAGCCTTTCAAGATTCTTGTATGATGAACAGATAATGCGTGCTTTGAACGGTGTAGAGGATGAATCACCAATATGCTGGAAAGAATGGGTTTGTAAAAGACCGAGTAAGAAATTTTGTGTAATTTCATCGGCTTGATCAATATTGCGTAAAAACAATGTCCCATCTTGCGCTTTATCAAGCAAACCTTCAATAATATCAGAGCCTGAGATGCGTCCTACTATTTCTTCAGGATTTTTTTCATAACTTAAAACCGAAAGATTTGCTTCAATAAAACTTTTGTCGTTATGGAGGCTGTTGGCATGTAAGTAGTGGGCGGCAACTTTTGTTCCGCTGCCCGCTTCACCGCTTAATAAAACCCAACTATCATGTTCGGCAATACGTTTTATTTGCTCTCGTAAACGTTGCATTACAGGACTATGACCAACTGGTTCATTAACAACCAGACCTTGTTGAGCATAGCTTGCTGACTCCTGGATTGTTTTATCAAAATCAAATGCTTGTTCAACGGTTAACAGGAGTTTGGCTAAAGACAGGGGTTTTTCTATGAAATCAAAAGCCCCAAGCCGAGTGGCTTCAACGGCTGTTTCGACGGTGCCATGGCCTGACATCATAATAACAGGCGCTGTTAAACTTCCTTTTTTAGACCATTCTTTTAATAATGTTATGCCATCTACATCCGGCATCCATATATCGAGGAGAATAAGGCCAGGTTGATGTTGGCTATATGCTTTACGCGCTGACTCTCCGTCTTCTGCAACTTCAACGACATAACCTTCATCCTGGAGGATTTCCTGTAGCAAATGTCGAATATCGGGTTCATCATCAACCACCAGAATATGTGGTCGGTTCGATGCACCGGATTGAGTTGTTTTATTATCCATAGGGTTAAGCTGCTGCATCGTCATTATTATTTGTTATGTTATCAGTGTCTGAAAAAAGGCTTGTTGCTTGTTTAACGGGCAGTCTTATTATAATACTTGCCCCACGATTTTCAGCATTCTCAGCAAATATCATTCCGCCATGCTCTTCGACAATTTTTTTCACTATAGCAAGGCCCAGACCGCTACCTTTTGGTTTAGTGGTGACATAAGGCTCAAACAATTGATCAAACATGTCTTCTGCTATACCTGGTCCCGTATCAGTAATGATTAATTCAATATAACGACAAGCATGCTCTTCAGCACAACGGGTGGTGATATATATTTTTTCTTCTTTTGCATCTCGTTGTGATTCTGAATGATTTTCCTGATTCGCTTCTAATGCATTTTTAATTAGATTATGGAGTAATTGCCGTAAGCGGCCGATATCAGCTTCAATTGTTGGGTTGCTGGCATCCAGTGTAACTGAATAGAGAGTGTCATTGTTAGGTGAGGTATATAGATCGAGTACTTCATTAATGATCTTATTTAAATCAATCGTATCTAATTGTAAGGTTGGCATACGAGCGTAATCCGAAAAAGCTTTTACCATTTCTTTTAATGTTTCAACTTGTTGAACAATGGTATGGGTAGAACGATCAAGGATATCTGCTTCTTTAGCATCCATTTTATCCAGGTATTTATGTCGAATACGCTCTGCAGAAAGTTGAATGGGTGTTAATGGGTTTTTGATTTCATGAGCAAGACGTCGAGCAACTTCACCCCAGGCGGCATTACGTTGTGCTTTAACAAGTTCGGTTACATCATCAAACACGACAATATTACCACCCTCATTATTTTCATTATTAATGGATGTCGAAAGTCGAGTGCCACGGCAAATTAATATTTTACGTGAGCCACCAATAAACAGGGTTACTTCTTCCTGCCATTGTTGTTCTTTGGCTTCGAGGTGAGGATAAATTGCATCAACAAAATGTTGCAGGTGTTGATTTTCTTCTACCGCATCATCTAAAAAATTACCAATAAAGGGCGTTAACGATGCACTAAGAATCTGGTTAGCCGCATGATTAGTGGTCTGTAAAAAATTATGCGCATCAAGCGTAATAACGCCAGAGGATAAATTACCTAAAATAGTTTCAAGATAAGCATGTTGCGCTTCTGTTTCCTGTTGGCTGAGGCGGGCGCTTTCCTGGGCCATGGAAATCTTTTGGGTCATTTCATTAAATGAGCGAACTAAAAAACCAAGCTCATCTTTACCGGGTAAGGGTAAGCGTTTTTCATAATTTCCTGCTGCAACTGCTCGAGTTCCTTCAACTAAATCTGAAATAGGTGCAACCATACGTCGTGCCGCAAAAAATGCAGCCCAGATTGAAGTTAAAATGCTGAGTAATAAAATAAGTGACAAGGTCAATATAAAGCTGTATTTAAGTGGCAAACGCAAAACTGTTAATGATCGAACAGCACTAAAGGCTTGTTGTACATTTTCAGCAAGCTCATTAATGCGCGGGGTAATTGGGTAGAGAAGCTGCAATATTCGTCCATCCAATACAGGGTCAGGGTTTTCCATATTAATTGCGATTCGAATGTGTAATCCAATTTCAGGAATGGGTACTAATCCAAAATTATCTTGTCCCAGACGTAAGCGTTGTAAGGTGTTGTCTTCTAAATGTTGTGGCAGCAGGCGAGTTGTTCCACTAATACTTGAAGCAATGATACGACCATCGTTAGTAAACAGGGTTAATTCATTTGCCCCACTTTCTGCTCGAAGCTCATTCAAGGTTAAGGTTGCAAGTTCATTCGAAATTGCATTTAAACGAGGAGACATTTGTTGTGTTTGTCTTAATAATTCTCGAGTACGTACACCTAAAGAAGTTTTACTGAGTTCAAGTGCATCATTTAATGCATTTTCAACACGTACATCAAACCAGCTATCAATACCACGTTGTAAAAAATCTAACGAAAAATAATAAACAACAGATACAGGTGTTACGGAAAGCACAACAAACATAATAACGAGTCGAGTTGTTAAGCGTGAGCCTGTTTTACCCTGGCGATATTGTTGTATAAGATGCCAGACACTTTTACCAATTAAAGTGACTAAAAGAATTGTTGCCAGTAAATTGATACCCAGTAATAAAGAATATAAGCGACCAAATAATAATGAGTTGTGCGTTGCAACACTCATTAAATAAAGTGATGTTAATAGCAGTACCACCACTATAGCAATGGGCGTGTTACCTGAGAAAAAACGTTTGATTAAGGTTTTAATGGCCATGAAAACCAGTCACTTTCTAACTGCCATTGTGATGAGATATAAGCAATGGGACGCATTGGTGCGGGTAAAGATTCAATATCAAGATAAGTACGTAAGCGCACATAATAATCATCACCCTCTTTAAGTAAATTTTTATCAATTAAGGGGAATTCACGAATATTACTTAAAGAATGTAATGCGGTATTCAAGCTAATATAATTATTTTGCGCGCCACTGTTTAAATTATGAATAATATATTTTTCGGATAAGGCGTGATAAAGCAGTAAATAACCCTGTTCGAGTTTGGCAATCGTTTTATCCCACCACCAGCTTCGATCTTTTTGTACTTCGATATTCACCAGTACAATTAAAGGTACGCCACTGCGAAGTGCTTCAAGCGCGTCATCTGAAAATTTTAGATCCATATTGGCATCAAGATGAAAAACGTGGTTTTTTAATTTTGTTTCTGCGGCGAGAATTCTAAAGCCTTCAGCCTGGCTTGATGTTGGGAAAATACTGCTGATGAGGATGCACAGTAAAGCAGCAAATAGTATTTTATTTGTCTTATTGCTTTTGTATAAGAGCATAAAAGAAACCATCCATTCCATTTTTGCCGCTTTCGCCATCTTCGCCTGGCAAAATCTGTTTCCCGGCAATTTGCTGCTGCCCCCAATCTGAATTTATGGGTTGAAGTTCGGCGTCTGTATGTTGTTGAAGAAAGTGTTGTATTTGTAATGTATTTTCTTCTGCCAGCACAGAACATGTTGCATATAACAGCATACCTCCTGATTTCAATAGAGGCCAGAGTGCATTAAGAATTTGCTCTTGATCGTGTACTAATTTGGCAATGTCATCCTGTTGACGCAGTAATTTAATGTCCGGGTGACGGCGAATTACACCACTGGCGCTGCAAGGTGCATCAAGCAATATACGGTCGAAAGGTTTTTTATCCCACCAGGAATCTGGATCAAAGGCATTTGCGGCAAGAAGCTGTGCTTTTAACTGAGTGCGATCAAGATTTTCCTGTACTTTTTCCAGGCGGCTTTCTTCAATATCAATGGCAAGAAGATCAATGTCATTTTCTTTTTCCAGAAGGTGAATGGTTTTACCGCCCGGTGCAGCGCAAGCATCAAGGATACGATCTCCTTTTTGTGGATCTAACAAAATAGCAGCAAGTTGTGCTGCTTCATCCTGAACCGATACTTTACCTTCTTCAAATAATGGCAATAAATGTACAGGTACAGGCTTTTTTAAGTAAATAGCATCGGGTGAATATTTAGCCGTGTTTGCTGGGATTTCATTTTGTTCTAATAATTTTAGATAATCTTCTCTTTTTATATGAGTTGTATTGATACGCAAGGTCATGGGTGGATTTTGATTATTCGCTTGTAATATTTGTTGCCAACGTTTTTCATCAAGCCAATTTTTTTTGATTATATTCAACCACCATTGCGGGTGTGCAAATTCAGCAACTTCATTATTTTTAATTTGTTTTGTTAATGCTTCAGCCTGACGTTGGTAGTTTCTTAATACTGCATTAACGAAATTTTTTGCCCAATGTTTTTTTAATGCCTTAGTAACTTTAACCGTTTCGGAAACAGCGGCATGATCAGGAATACGCATTTCGATCAGTTGATAAAGCCCACTCAGTATAAGCAGAACAACGTCATAATCTTTTGTTTTAAGGGGTTTGTTGATGAGTTGATCTGCAATGTATTCCAGGCGAGGTAACAAACGAATAACGCCATAACTCATGGCTTGAATTAATGGGCGATCATTTTCTTCTATATTATCAGCATATTTTGCGATGGCATCAGGAAGGTTGCGACCATGCTGAGTAACTTGCAATAAAATTTTTACAACGGCGAGTCGACTGTTCATACAGATGGGGTGCTTGTTAATAAACTGCCAACAGGAAGTTGTTTGGCATGGCCATTCATAAAGGAAGCAACATCCATGGCTTTACTGCCAGAGGGTTGTAGTTTTAGCAAACGTAACGCCCCTTCTCCACAACTAATATCAATACCTTTTTTATCACAGCGAATAACGGTTCCTGCTTCAAGTTCTGAATTTTCTGCAAGAGCTTGAGCTTGCCAAATACGAAGGGTTTTATCATTAAGATAAGTAAAGGCAACAGGCCATGGATTAAATGCGCGAATTAAGCGTTCTATATTTTTAGCAGAGTCTTGCCAATTAATAATGGCTTCTTTTTTATTAAGCTTGTGAGCGTAAATGGCTAAGGAATCATTTTGCATGGTGGGTTTTAGCTTTCCGCCATCTAAATTATTAAGTGTTTCCAGAATAGCTTTTGCGCCAATTTCAGCCAGGCGATCATGGAGGTCGCCACCACTATCTTTATCTGTAATAGGACACGATGTGAGTTGTAAAATATCACCAGTATCTAGTCCCGCATTCATTTGCATAATCGTAATACCAGACTCTTTGTCACCCGCAGCAATGGCGCGTTGAATGGGAGCGGCACCGCGCCAATGAGGTAATAAAGAAGCATGAATATTCAAACAACCTAACCGCGGAATATCTAAAACAACTTGTGGCAATATTAAACCGTAAGCAGCTACTACCATCACATCTGCATTAAATGATCGTAGTTCATCCTGCGTCTCAGCTTCTTTTAAATTATTTGGTTGTAAAACGGGAAGTTTATGTTCAAGTGCGACTTCTTTTACTGGACTTGCGCGTAATTTGCGCCCTCTTCCTGCTGGACGATCGGGTTGAGTATACACCGCGACAACTTCATGAGCAGAACCAATGAGAGCAATAAGTGCGCTTGCGGCGAAATCCGGTGTTCCAGCAAAAATAATTCGAAGAGATGGCATTTAGTGGCTTCGTTTAGTTTGGTTAATTAAAATATTTAAAAAACCACGGGGCGCCCAAGGGCATTTCCTCGTATTGTTTTCAACAATACTCAGGGCACACTGGGTTTCGAATATTATAATTCTTTCCCGGTGTTCCCAGTGGTTAATTCTTTGATTTTGTTGTCTGCTTCATATTATAAAATTACATTTACATCGCATTTCTTTGTTGTTTTTCGAGTTTTTTACGAATACGTTGTTTTTTAAGCTGAGAAAGATAATCGACAAAGAGTTTGCCTTCTAAATGATCCATTTCGTGTTGAATACAGACAGCGAGTAAACCATGTGCATCCATTTCAAAGCTTTCTCCCTTTTGATTTAGGGCCTTAACGCGGACTTTTTCAGCACGATGCAGCGTTTCATAAATGCCAGGCACTGAAAGACAGCCTTCATCAAACTCTTGGTCACCTTCTTTTTCCAGAAGTTCGGGGTTTATCAGCACAATTGGTTCGTTTTTCTCTTCAGATATATCAATGACCAAAATTCGCTCGTGAAAATTTATCTGGGTTGCGGCGAGACCAATTCCGGGGGCATCGTACATTGTTTCAAGCATATTACTAATTAGCGTACGGTGTTTATCCGTTACTTTGTCTACTGGTTTTGCTTTGGTGCGTAAGCGGTCATCAGGAAAATGTAAAATATTTAAAAGCGCCATGATATTGTCTAAATTAACCTATGTAATGGATATTGAGCATAACATTGTTGTTATTATATTTTGTGAAGCGTTTTTACACCAGAACCTATTTTCATTAACTTTATCGTAGGTTTCTCTAGTACATTAGTAGGAAAAGCTGCTAACAT
>JAGLTQ010000045.1 GCA_023135195.1 Gammaproteobacteria bacterium
ATAAAATGACTGGCTTGCGACTCGCATCTGTTCTTTTGCCCGCGCTTATTTCTCTCGGTTTGAATGGTTGTAGTTCTTCTAAACCTGCTATTCAACCTGAGCCTATGATTTTTGAGCAGCCTGAGCTTGAATTGGCGCCGGAGCCAACTCCAGAGATAGAATCCAGTATTGTTACGCCTGATTATCCCGAGCGCTATGTTGTTGTTAAAGGCGATACCCTCTGGGACATTTCAAAGCGTTTCCTTAAAGATCCATGGTTATGGCCATCTGTTTGGCATATCAACCCGGGCATTCGAAATCCTCATCTAATTTATCCTGGCGATATTATTGTTATGTATATGGTGGATGGTAAACCTTACATAACATTAGATGGTCAAGCCGGAATGAGTCCGAGCGGTATTCCAGCTAGACAGAAACTACCAAGAGAAATCAAACCGGGATTAAAAGTTGTTAAGTTATCTCCATCATCCCGAATAAGTGGAATTCATAAAGCAATTTCAACTATTCCAATGAATGCAATACGTCCCTTCCTGGATCGTCCTCGTGTAGTAACGGAAGATCAAATGGATGATGCGCCTTATATTGTTTCAAGTTATGAAGAGCATTTAATCAGTGGTACAGGAAATCGAGTTTACGCGATGAATGTTGAAAATCCACTTGCTGCTTATAATATTGTTCGTCCTGGAAAAGAATATGTTGATCCGGAATCAGGTGATGTACTGGGTTATGAAGCAATTTATTTAGCCGATGCACGCTTGCTAAAAGTGGACGAAGATAAGCCTGCAACATTAGTTATTACAAAAGCGTTACGTGAAGTCTTAAATAATGATGTCCTGATTCCCTACGAACAACGTGATGAAATGTTCCAGTTCACACCACGTCCACCACAGCAGCAAGTTAAAGGACAGATCATGTCTGTTTTCAACGGTGTCTCACAAATTGGTCAACATATGGTTGTTGTTTTAAATAGAGGTGAAGACGACGGGTTAGCACCAGGACATGTTTTAGCCGTATTGCAAAAAGGTGCTGAAGTGTATGATTCTCAAGCCAACTTTTTTACCAGTGTTGATCTGCCGGATGAACGTGCAGGCATCATGATGGTATTTAAAACGTATAAGAATTTGAGTTATGCGTTGATCATGGAAGCGAGCAGAGCGATGCATGTCAACGATCGCTTCGAGAACCCCTGATAACATTGCACAGATAACAAGGAGCACGATTACTGCGTTTACCCTCCATAATATTTTAATGTGGGGCACGACGAAAACCTCTTCAAAATGCTCATGTACTTATTGTACATTCCGCTTTTTCATTGGTTTTGCCTTGTTATCGGTGCAAAGCTATCAATAATGATTAAATTAATTATTTTTTAGCTTCTCGTTATCCGTACAAAATTATCTAATTAATTTCAAAATCTAATTTAGTGCTACAATCTGCTCTCCAAACGGATTTGGTGAGGACAGATAAATGACAGAAACAGAAAATTCTTTACGTAACTGGTTAGCTCTAACCCATGTACCCAGTCTTGGGCCTATTCGAATACATTCATTGTTTGAAGCTTTTGAGAGTCCGTCTGCAGTTTTAAATGCGGGCTTGTCTGGTTGGACGCAAGCGGGTTTATCTCAAAAATTGATACAGCACTTATCGTCTCCTGATTGGGATAAAGTGGATGCAGATTTAAAATGGCTGGAGCAGGACAATGCCAGCATCTTAACTTTGGATGATGAACGCTATCCTCCATTGTTGAAGAGCATTCCGGATGCCCCGCCTGTTTTATATGTATTAGGCCAGCCTGAGATATTAAAATTGCCACAACTTGCGATTGTTGGAAGTCGTAATCCTACGCATGCCGGAAAAGATATTGCGCATGATTTTGCGGCTTATTTAACTTCAATGGGCATGACAGTAACCAGTGGCATGGCGCTGGGGATTGACACGGCAGCCCATCAGGGTGCGCTTGATAGCATGAAAAGTGAGCGTGAAGGCCATGGATTTACTGTTGCGGTAACGGGAACAGGGTTAGATCGAGTATATCCTTCTAAAAATCGTGATATTGCGCATAACATCGCTGAAAATGGTGTTTTGGTATCAGAATACGCGCCTGGCACCCCTCCTCTACCCGGCAATTTCCCACGGCGAAATCGTATTATCAGTGGCCTTAGCATGGGCGTATTGGTGGTTGAAGCAGCTTTACAGAGCGGATCGTTAATAACAGCTCGTTTAGCCATTGAACAAGGACGAGAAGTGTTTGCTGTGCCGGGTTCGATTCACCATCCGCTGGCAAAAGGTTGTCACGAGTTGATACGTCAGGGGGCAAAACTTGTTGAAACGGCTGAACATATCCTTGAAGAATTGGGGGGATTTGCTGGTATGCATGCAGAAGAAAGCAAACCAGCCGATCGAAATGAGAATACGGAAAAAAATGTTTCAATAAAGATAGATGATGAGTATAAACAGGTCTTGAAATGTATTGATTTTGAACCCACTTCAGTGGATAAAGTGGTTGAAAGAAGTGGATTGACTGCGGATGCTGTTTGCTCCATGCTATTGGTATTGGAATTGCAAGGGTATGTAACAGCCTTATCTGGTGGCTACTACTGTCAAGGCAGGTAAGAGGAAGTAAAATGAAAGAAAATATACTCGACGTACTGATGTATCTGTTTGAGAACTACATGAACGATGAAATTGAGTTCGATACAGATGAAGAGTCACTCAGAACAGAATTAGAGCAAGCAGGTTTCAATAAAGTAGAAATCAGCAAAGCGTTTTTGTGGCTTGAAGGTTTGGCTGGCTTGCAAGATGGCACAGAGCAGCTCGCTTTTAGTGCGGAATCGATTCGTCTTTATACCGATGAAGAAACTGAAAAGCTTGATTTAGATAGTCGAGGTTTTTTAATGTTCCTGGAACAAACAGGTGTGCTCGATCACAATACACGCGAAATGGTTATTGATCGTGTAATGGCATTAGAGTCAGAAGAAATTGATCTTGAGCAACTTAAGTGGGTTGTACTTATGGTGTTATTTAATCAGCCAGGTCGTGAAGCGGCTTATGCCTGGATGGAAGATTTAGTTTTTGATGAAATGCCTGGTATCTTGCATTGAGTTGCATTTCTAATAATAAAATAATTCAGTGCCCGCCTTATGCGGGCATTTCCTTTTATGTGATGGTTTAAAAGTTATGGCAAAAAATCTCGTCATTGTAGAGTCACCTGCAAAAGCTAAGACAATAAAAAAATACCTGGGTAAGGGTTTTGAAGTTCTTGCTTCGTATGGTCATGTGCGTGATTTATTACCGAAAGAAGGTGCGGTCGATCCAGCTAATGATTTTCATATGAAGTTTCAACTCATTGAAAAAAATAAAAAGCATGTTGATGCTATCGCTAAGGCCTTAAAAAAAGCAGATACCTTATATCTCGCATCAGATCCGGATCGCGAAGGTGAGGCTATTGCATGGCATCTGTACGAGATATTAAAAGAACGTGGTTTATTAAAAGGCAAAACGGTTGGTCGCGTTGCTTTTAACGAGGTGACTAAAGGTGCCGTTAATGCTGCAATAGAAGATCCGCGTGAACTTTCACAAGACATGATTGATGCACAATTAGCTCGTCGTGGTTTGGATTATTTAGTTGGGTTTAATTTATCTCCATTACTTTGGAAAAAAATTCGCCGTGGTTTATCCGCAGGTAGAGTGCAAAGTCCAGCGCTACGTTTAATTGTTGAACGTGAATTAGATATTGAAAAGTTTGATCCAAAAGAATATTGGACTATTGAATCTGAATTGGTAAGTGATAAGCAAGCATTTACTGCAAAACTGACAAGGCTTGAAGATAAAAAGATAAGCCAATTTACAATTAACTCTGAAGAAAAAGCCAAAGCAGCAGAAAAAGTTTTAAACAAAGGTGCTGGTTGCACTAAGAACGCTAAAGACTGTAGTTTAATAGTAGAAAAAATTGAAAAGAAAAAACGTAAACGAAATCCAACAGCTCCGTTTACAACATCAACCATTCAACAAGAAGCTTCACGTAAGTTAGGTTTTACTACCCGTAAAACAATGAGCATTGCACAGCAGTTATATGAAGGTATTGATCTTGATGGTGAGACGGTAGGTTTAATTACCTATATGCGTACCGATTCGGTGAATTTAGCGCAAGATGCCTTAGATGAAATTCGTGCTTATATATTAGAAACCTTTGGTAAAGAAAATTTACCAGAAGAAGCGCGTACATATAAAACCAAAGCGAAAAATGCACAAGAAGCGCATGAAGCGGTACGCCCTACTTCGGTTTATCACGAACCTAAAAAAATTAAAAAGTTTTTAACTAAAGATCAATTTCGTTTGTATGATTTAGTCTGGAAACGTACCGTTTCATGTCAAATGATTCATGCAACATTAGATACCGTTGCCGTTGATATGTCAGCCGGTGAAGGTAATATTTTCCGTGCCAATGGCTCTACTCTGGTTAAACCGGGCTTTATGGCGGTTTATTTAGAAAGTCAGGATGACTCTAAAGCGCCTGCAGATGACAAAGATCGTTTATTACCGCCGATGGAAGAAGGCGATAAAATTAAGCTGAATAAAATCGTACCAGAACAGCATTTTACTGAGCCGCCACCGCGTTTTTCTGAAGCGAGTTTAGTTAAGGCATTAGAAGAATTTGGTATTGGCCGTCCATCAACGTATGCATCTATTATTTCAACATTACAATCACGTGAATATGTTGAAATGGATAAGAAACGTTTTATCCCAACCGATGTAGGACGTATTGTGGCGAAGTTCTTAACCGAACATTTTACTCAGTATGTGGACTATGACTTCACCGCAAAAATGGAAGATCATCTGGATGCTATTTCTCGTGGTGAAGAGAAATGGGTACCTATGATGAAAGAGTTTTGGCAACCGTTTAAAGATTTGGTTGTTGATAAAGAAGCTTCGGTTGATCGTAAAGATGTCACTCATGAACAAATTGAAGAAAAATGTCCCAAGTGTGGCGGAGGGATGGCCATACGTTTAGGTCGTCGTGGTCGTTTTATTGGTTGTAATGATTATCCTGATTGTGATTACACAAGAAACGTTAATGAAGATGCCGATGCTGAACCCGAAGTTATAACTGATCGTAAGTGTCCTGAATGTGAATCTGAATTAATTATTCGTCATGGCCGTTATGGCAAGTTTATTGGCTGTAGCAACTATCCGGAATGTAAACACATTGAACCTTTAGAAAAACCTCAGGATATGAGAGTTGAATGTCCTGAGTGTCATAAAGGAACCATACTCAAACGTAAATCACGTAAGGGTAAAATATTCTTTTCTTGTGAGCACTATCCCGATTGTACTTACGCAGTATGGAATGAGCCGATTGATGAGGCATGTCCGGAATGTGGTTGGCCAATGCTGACAATTAAAACGACTAAGCGTCGTGGTACAGAAAAAGTTTGTCCGCAAAAAGACTGTAACTTCACTGAATCTGTAGAAACAGAAGATATTGAAGAAAGTGAAGAAGCTGGTTAAGACAGAATCAAATCAAATAGAGCAAGCCGTAAAGGTACTACAGCAAGGTGGTACCATTGCTTATCCAACAGAAGCAGTTTTTGGCCTTGGTTGTGATCCCCGGAATATAGCCGCGATTAAAAATCTTTTAAAACTTAAACATCGTGAAAAAGAAAAAGGTTTAATTCTGGTTGCGGCAAATTTTGAACAGCTTAAAGAACATATTCAACCATTAGAAAAAGATATCGAAAAAAAATTACTTGATAGCTGGCAGGATTCAGCTAATGCAATTACCTGGTTGGTGCCTGTTGATAAAACAACATCTAACTATCTCAAAGGACAATTTGATACACTTGCTATTAGAGTGAGTCATCACCCTGTGGTAAAAAAATTATGTGAGCAATTTGGGAGTGCAATTGTTTCTACCAGTGCAAATATCTCTACACAAGAAGCAGCACGAACTGCTGAACAAGTTAAACAAATCTTTGAAAATAAAATTGATTTTATTGTTGAAGGTGAAACAGATATTAATGCTCAACCCAGTGAAATTAGAGATGCGTTAACAGATAAAATAATACGAAAATAAAATATAGCCACCAGGGACACGAAGAATACCAAGAAAAATAATCAATAAACCACGGGGGACACTGGGTACACGGGGAAAGATAATATTATTCAATTATTGAAAAAATGTATTCCCTGTATTCCCTGTATTC
>JAGLTQ010000046.1 GCA_023135195.1 Gammaproteobacteria bacterium
TGTACCCTGTGTACCCTGTGTACCCCGTGGTTTGTTTTTTAAAATCTTTGTGTCCTTGGTGGCTAAAAATTAAATTGGAATAAAAATGAACACGCCAGATATAGATGCAGTAAAAAAATATTTATTAGGCCTACAGGACTCTATTTGTAATGCTCTAGAAAAAGAAGATGGAGCAGGAAAATTTATTCATGATGACTGGGAACGTCCGGCAGGCGAACATTTATCGGGCGGTGGCCGCACCCGAGTGATGGATAATGGCGAGGTATTTGAAAGCGCAGGAATTAATTTCTCACACGTCTTTGGTCCTGAAATGCCGAGTTCTGCTACGGCACATCGACCTGAATTAGCCGGTCGTAGTTTTCAGGCAATGGGTGTATCACTTGTAATACATCCAAAAAATCCACATGTACCCACATCACATGCAAACGTACGATTTTTTATTGCCGAAAAAGAAGGCGAAGATCCGGTTTGGTGGTTTGGTGGTGGTTTGGATCTGACACCTTATTATCCGATAGAAGAAGATGTTGTGCATTGGCACACCATTTCTAAACAAGCATGTGAACCTTTTGGTGAAGATGCTTATCCTAAATATAAAAAATGGTGTGATGACTATTTTTATTTAAAACATCGTGATGAAACACGTGGGGTGGGTGGATTATTTTTTGATGATTTAAACGAAGAAGGTTTTGATAAAAGTTTTGCCTTTATGCAAAGTGTAGGTGATCATTATATTCCGGCTTATCTTCCAATAGTGAGTAAAAGAAAAGACAAAAAATATGGTGAGCGTGAACGAGATTTTCAGCTTTATCGCCGTGGTCGATATGTTGAATTTAACCTGGTTTATGATCGCGGTACGTTATTTGGATTACAAACTGGTGGTCGTACCGAATCTATTTTGATGTCTTTGCCACCACTCGTGAAGTTTCGTTATAACTGGAAGCCGGAGCCTGGTTCAGAAGAAGCAAAACTTTATAACAGATACTTAAAACCTCAAGACTGGCTTTAAATATTATGGAATTTGTTGTCCCGTTTTTTTATGTTATTATTTAATTCATAATAATATTAAAGATACTTTCAATTGATATTTTGTTATGACGATTCCGTAAATATTAGCAAAAATGGAGTAAATTTATGCGTTTGAATCTTAAAACTAGTTTTATCACTTTAGTATTAGCAACAGTTCTTACGGGTTGTGGCGGTATAGCTTTTAACAAGCCTGCTAATCCTAATGACTCGCTGATCATAGGTTCGATAGATATGAGTGAAGCTTCGGGTGAATTTACTCATGTGGTTATGAAAAAAATTAAACCTGCATCAAAAACACCATATAAATGGTTTTGGGTGAAAGATAATCTATTTTTTCGTGATGATGTTGAGAAGGGCGCATACAAAATGGATAACTTTAAATCTTTCAGTGGTTGGACAAATACAGAATACAGCTATAACTTTCCAAAGACGGGAGGCAAAGGCGAAATGGATATTAAAGTCAGAAAGTCGGGGATTTACTATGTTGGTTCATGGAAGTTTAAAAAAGTAAATACAGGTTTTTTTAAAGAAATGATAGGAAAGGGAAAGTTCGAACTTATTAGGGTTAAATTACCCAGTGAATTAGATATTTTAAATAAAATAAAAAAATATTCTAAAGATGATTATTGGACAAATATGATTAATAAACGCATTAGCCAGCTAAAAAGAAAAGCAAAACAAAAATGAGAAATTTTTTCTTAATAGTAATTATGGCAGCTTTAGTGGGTTGCCTTTCGGTTGGCGCACGCAAAGATATTACGTCAATGTCTCAAGTAAGTCGGCAGCAAGTTCTTGTTGTTGGAAAAATAGAGTTGATACCCGGTTTACAAAAAAATGAACAACTATTAAATAAGAAAACGGCTAAATTTTTTAAGGATAAAGCTTTTGTGCTTTATGGTGATAAAAAATTTAACATGAATGATCTTTCAATAGATGCTAATCGGACGAGTAGCCTTATTAGTTTAAATAAAACATTTTTTTTACCGGTTGATCGTGACAAAAATGGAAATGTCTATTTTTCAGGTGCGCTTATTGTTACTGGCAATGATTTTTTCCCACGAGGAAACATTGGCGGAGCGGTATATATTTCTCTAGCTGCGCGTGCCCAACATATTTTATTACCGGTAGGTATTAAATTTAAAACGAGAAAATCAATGGAAGCGGTATATATTGGAACAATGCAGCTTTATCGAGATGATTTTAATGGTATTACAAAAATTCGTTTTAAAAATGAATATAAAAAAGCGGCTGCTTTAGTTAGAAAAAAATTCAAAATAAAAAAACTACATAAAGTAAAAGCGGCTAACTGGAATTAAAGTTAGCTTCCATAAATAAGCGTTGGTAACCATGTTGCCAACTCCGGCCAGAACACCAATAAAGCCATAGTAAATATTTGAATTGCTATAAAGGGAATAACACCTCGATAGATTGCGCTGGTAGGAATTTCTTTTGGTGCAACACCACGTAAATAAAATAAAGCAAAACCAAACGGCGGAGTAAGGAAAGAGGTTTGTAAGTTAATGGCAAACATGATTCCCAGCCAGACGGGATCGATACCCATGGTAAATAAAATGGGTGCGACGATGGGGACCATGACAAAAGTAATTTCGATAAAGTCTAGAATAAAACCTAATAAAAACATTACCAGCATAACGATGAACATGGCGCTGATAACGCCGCCTGGTAAATCAGTTAAAATTTCACGTACGACATCATCTCCACCAAATCCTCTAAAGACCAGTGAAAATAAAGAAGCGCCGATAAAAATTAAAAATACCATGCTGGTAATACGCAAGGTATCTCGCATGACGTATTGTAAAATCTTCAGGTTAAACTGACGCTGACTTATGGCAAGTAAAATGGCACCCATTGCGCCGACTGAAGCAGCTTCTGTTGGAGTGGCTAGCCCACCTAAAATTGATCCTAAAACAGAAAGTATTAAAAATAACGGTGGGAATAAAACTTTGAGTACACGAATATAAAGCTCACTTTTATTTATATTTCGTTCTTCCTCTGGTATGGCGGGCATCAAGTTAGGTTTGAGATAAGCCAATACACCAAGATAAATAATATATAAAACAACCAGTAACAAACCCGGTATTAAAGCTCCGGCAAATAGATCTCCAACTGAAACGGTCTTTGGGGCGAAGATACCCATATCAAGTTGTGCTTGTTGGTAGGCAGAGGATAAAACATCCCCGAGTAAAATAAGAATAATAGATGGAGGGATAATTTGACCTAAAGTACCCGAAGCACAAATAGCACCAGTGGCTATTGCCGGATCATAACCACGTTTTAACATGGTAGGTAAGGATAGTAATCCCATGGTTACAACCGTTGCACCTACGATACCAGTACTTGCAGCGAGTAACATTCCAACCAGGATAACTGATATACCCAAACCGCCTCGCATAGAACCAAATAAAAGCGCCATGGTGTCGAGTAATTTATCTGCGACTTTAGATTTTTCTAACATGACCCCCATAAAAATAAATAAGGGCACAGCAATTAATGTCATGTTGGTCATAATGCCGTAAAGCCGATTTGGCAATGCAGTTAAGAATGCAGTGTCGAAGGTGCCGGTAAGAATACCAATAAAAGAAAATAAGAGTGCTGTCCCGCCTAAGGCGAAAGCAACGGGGTAACCTGTTAAAAGGACAAGGCAAACAGTGATAAATAAAAGCAAAGCCATAACTTCAGGCATCGTTAGGCTTCCTTACTGGATTTAATGAGTAAAAGGCTTTTTAAAGAAAGAGCCGTGCCTTGAATCATTAGTAATATTGGCATAACAAGTAAGGTTGTTTTTAAAATATAAACATAAGCTAGCCCACCAGCCTCGCCTGATTCTTCAAGTAAAGACCATGACGTTAAAACATAATCCCAGCTACTAAATAATATAAATAAGCAGACAGGAAATAAAAGCAATAAAGTTCCGAGTAAATCAACCCAGGCTTTTTTAGTTGGGCTCATTTTGCGATAAAAAATATCAACTCGAACATGACTGTCATGTTTTAGGGTATAGGCAGCACCAAGCATAAATACAAAAGCATGCATGTAAGAAATAGATTCCTGTAGAGCAATCGAGCCAATATCAAAGACATATCGTAGAACTACAACGATAAAAGTAATTACAACAATAAATAGGGTAAGCCAGGCAATAAAATGCCCGGATAACTCACTTGTTTTCTCAAGTTTGTTAATAATAGTTTGCATACGGAGGCTGCTCTGGTTAATAAAGAGTGGGCACATAAATGCCATTTAGTTTGTATTTTAAACTATTCAAAATCAATTGCTTGATGAATTAATGAGCACCGTGGGTATTTTATGCACAATACAGCAAAATGGAGTTTTAACAGGTGTTTAATTAGGGAAAAGTGTTTCACGTCATAATATAAACGTAACTTATTGTTTTTATTTGATATTAAAGTCTATTTTTCAGTCCCTACATTATTGAATGCTTAATTAATATCATGTGAAAAGCTTATTATGATGGCTTATCCACTGAGTTATCCACAGCTTATTGGCAGAGCACATCTTCAATTGCCGGCTTTATGTGGTTTTGTAGTATGTGCTGGTATTCTTTTGGGTCTTTACAGTGCGTAAGATCACCTTCTCGCTGAATTAATGAGTCCTCAAGCCGGGATAACCAGAATCGCATTGCAGCCATTCTAAGCATTGTCGGCCATGCATTAACTTCGGCGGCGGTGAGCTTGCGTATTGTTTGGTAGCTTTGTAAGAATGCATTCGTTAGTTTTTCGATTAATTTACCATCTTCATTGCTACACCAGGCATTAACAGTAATTGCGATGTCGTATAAATAGCTGTCATAGCAAGCATCATAAAAATCAATAATTCCGATTAACTGATCATTTTCAAATAAGGCATTGTCTTTGAATAAATCAGCATGAATGATGCCTTTGGGTAAATCGTTATCATCAAATGATTGATAAAATTCTAATTCACTCGACAATAAATTGGCATCATGGCTGGAAAGATTATGAATTAATTTTTTAGCGGTATTTTCTCGCCATTTGCTTCCTCGTCTGTTTTGAAGAGCATTGTTAGAAGAGTCAGAAACTGACAGTGATGTGTTATGTATTTTTGCCAGCTCAATGGCTATCGTTTTACATTGCTGAACATTAGCTGATGATATAGTTTCCCCTTGAAGACGTGTTACTAATGTGAACGGTTTGTTTTTTATTTTATTTATAGTTTGTTTATTCGTATCTTCTTGAGGTTGTGGACAAGCAATGCCCGCGTTTGAAAGTTCTTGCAACAATGAAATATAAAGTTTTAATTCATTTTGATTAATTTTTTCAAACAGTGTGAATACATATTCACCTTTTGTAGTAGTAATAAAGTAGTTTGTGTTTTCTATACCTGCTTGAATGCCTTGAGAACGTATAAAGTCACCAAGGTTATAGAGGCTTAATATTTCAGAAAATTCTTTATCTGAAATAGAAGTATAGACAGACATATAGGACGATTAAGAAAGGTAAAGGGTCACCACTCTAATAAAATCCATTGGTTGATAGGTGGGTTAGAAAAATTATCTTCTCGTGTTTCCAATATGCCATCACCATCGGTATCAACCATATAATAAGGATTGCCGATTGACGGAGTTATTTTAATAAAACGTAAACGCCCATTGACGCGGTATTCTTCAATGACAGTATCTTTTTTACGAATGATACGCACTTCAGGTTGAGGAATATTACGGCTGTCATCTGCTTCATCTGGCAAGGTTGGTGCAACGGGATTGGGATTATTTTTGGCGCTAAAACTTTCTTCAGCTTTAATGAGTGAAGGCGGTGGTGGAATATCATCTGCAGCAAAAATTGCGTAAGAAAAAATAATCAGGCTAAATAAAGTAATGGTTTTTGAAAAATTCATTTTGTGACCTTTTATAAATCAAGTAATACTTCGGCTTCTTCTGCAGATGGTTCAAAGCCGCATTTTTCATAGTGCTCAAAAATGGCATTTGCTATCTGTTTTGGTTCATCAATAATCTGTATCAAATTCAAATCTTCTTTGTTGATGACTTTTTCGTCCACTATTGTTGAGGCAAACCAGTCTAACAAACCTTCCCAGAAAGGGCGATGCACAAGAATAATGGGTATACGTCGTGTTTTTTTGGTTTGAACCAATGTGAGTATTTCAGCCAGTTCATCGAGTGTACCAAAACCACCCGGCATAACGACATAAGCAGAGGCATACTTTACAAACATAACCTTCCTGGAAAAAAATATTTAAAAGAAAGGGAGATATCCTGATACGGGTTACCCGCTTGTTCATGTGGTAACTGTATATTAAGCCCAATACTGGGTGATTTACCTTCAAATGCGCCTTTATTTGCTGCTTCCATGATACCCGGGCCAGCACCACTGACAACGGAGAAACCTGCGTCCGAGAGTTCGCGCGCAATATCAGTGGTGAGTTTGTAATAGGGGTGTTTAGGTAATGTTCTGGCAGAGCCAAAAATACTGACCGATGGCCTGACGCGAGCCATACGTTCAAAACCTTCAACAAATTCAGCCATGATCTGGAATATTTTCCACGACTCGCGACTGAGCATTGAATCGTTGATCGGATTCATTCCGGGATGCATTGATTTATCTTCCAAAATGTCTCACTGTTTTAAATAGAGGTTATTTCCAGCCTTAAAGTTAAGCGAACAACCAAGTCTTAGAGTAAGATACTTGCATCGTTTTTGCCTCGCCACACAATGTACCGTGATGGCTAAATTAAATTCTATAAGTTAAGTATATGTCAAAAAAATCAAATAAACCCTTCGTTCTGGTCGATGGTTCATCGTATTTATTCCGTGCCTATCATGCCATGCCCGATATGAGTAATTCTAAACGCGAGCCAACAGGAACTATTTACGGTGTAATTAATATGATGCGCCGTTTATTAAAAGATTATGACCCTGAGCATCTTGCGGTTGTTTTTGATGCAAAGGGAAAAACATTTCGAAATGACATGTACAAAGAATATAAAGCGAATCGTCCACCGATGCCGGATGATTTACGTCAGCAAATAGAACCCATACATGAAATTATTAAAGCAATGGGTTTACCGTTGATTTGTGTTTCTGGAGTTGAAGCTGATGATGTTATTGGTACCTTATCGGAACAGGCGGCGGCATTAGGAATTGATACGCTCATATCGACTGGCGATAAAGACATGGCGCAGTTGGTCAATAAACATGTCAGCCTGGTGAATACCATGACCGACGTTCATATGGGTATCGAAGGAGTAAAAGAAAAATTTGGTGTTCCACCTGAACGTATTATTGATTATCTCGCACTTATTGGGGACACCGTTGATAACGTACCCGGTGTGCCGAAGGTTGGACCAAAAACAGCTGTTAAATGGTTAGGACTTTATGACTCGCTTGATGGCGTTATGCAAAATGCTGAAGTAATAAAAGGTAAGGTGGGTGAAAACTTACGCAATTTCATGAGTGAACTACCTCTCTCTCGTGATCTGGTAACCATTAAATGTGATGTTGAATTAGAAGAGAATCCGGAAACGTTAAAACGGCAAAAACCAGACAATGTAAAGTTAAGTGAGCTATTCGGCCACTTCGAATTTAAAACATGGTTAGCCGAAGCAAATGCCGGTGGTAGTGTTACTGGCGGAGGATCCTCTGCAAAAAATAAAGCACCTGCCGTAGTTAAAGAAATAACTGCAAAATATGAAACTGTTTTTACCGAGAAAGAATTTGACAAGTGGTTAAAGAAATTAAAAAAGGCAGATTGTTTTAGTTTTGATTTAGAGACAACCAGTCTGGCTTATATGCAAGCTGAAATTGTTGGTTTATCATTTTCTGTTAAAGAAGGTGAAGCCGCGTATGTACCTGTAGGGCATGATTATTTAGATGCACCAAAGCAACTTGATCGTGAAATGGTTTTAGAAAAATTCAAACCATTATTAGAAGATGAAAAAGTATGTAAGTTAGGACAAAACTTAAAATATGATATGAATGTATTAGGTAACTATGACATTCACATGCAAGGCATTCAGCACGACACCATGTTGGCTTCTTATGTGTTAGATAGTACTTTACGCCATGGTATGGATGACATGGCTGTTCGACACTTAAGTTACAGCACCATTCATTATGAAGACGTTGCGGGTAAAGGTGCCAAGCAAATTACCTTTAATCAGGTTGAAGTAGAAACAGCAGCGCCTTATGCAGCAGAAGATGCTGACATTACGTTACGTTTACATAATATTTTATGGCCACAGTTAGAACAGGTAGAGTCTTTAGCGCATATATACAGTGATATGGAATTACCTTTATTGCCGGTGTTATCGCGTATGGAACGTAATGGTGTTTTGCTTGATGTCATTATGCTGGCCAAACAAAGTAAACAAATTACTCAGCGTTTAAAAGTGCTTGAGTTAGGCATTTATGAAATTGCGGGTGAAGAATTTAATATTGGTTCACCTAAACAGTTGCAGGTGATTTTATTTGAAAAATTAGAATTACCCATAATTTCAAAAACGCCAAAAGGACAACCATCAACCGCAGAGTCTGTATTGCAAGAGCTGGCACATGACTATCCTCTTCCAAAATTGATTTTAGAATATCGTAGTTTAAGCAAACTAAAATCAACCTATACCGATAAATTACCACAACAGGTTGAGCCGACTACAGGTCGGGTACATACATCCTATCATCAGGCTGTTGCGGCAACAGGTCGATTATCTTCTTCTGATCCAAATTTACAAAATATCCCGGTTCGAACTGAAGAGGGGCGACGTATTCGCCAGGCTTTTGTGGCAGCGCCGGGTTATAAATTAGTGGCGGCAGATTACTCGCAAATTGAATTGCGCATAATGGCGCATTTGTCGGGTGATAAAGGTTTGCTTGATGCCTTCTCCAAAGGTCTGGATGTACACAGTGCAACGGCAGCGGAAGTCTTTGGAGTTAGTACCGATGAAGTGACAAAAGATCAACGTCGTTCAGCTAAAGCGATTAACTTTGGTTTAATTTATGGCATGTCAGCTTTTGGTTTAGCCAAGCAACTGGATATTAGCCGGCCTGAAGCACAGGAATATGTTGATCGTTACTTTAAACGTTACCCCGGCGTTAAAGATTATATGGAACAAACAAAAGAAAAAGCCAAGGAAGATGGATATGTCGAAACTGTTTTTGGTCGACGTTTATATTTACATGAGATTAATGCCAAGAATGGTATGCGCAGGCAATATGCAGAACGCACCGCGATAAATGCGCCTATGCAAGGTACTGCGGCAGATATTATTAAACGTGCAATGATAAACCTGGATAAAGATATTCAAACGGGTAAATTTGATATGCGCATGATCATGCAGGTGCATGATGAATTAATATTTGAAATAAAAGAATCACAAGTTGACGACGCAATAAAATTGATAACAAATAAAATGGAACAAGCCGCTGAGTTATCGGTACCTTTAGTGGTTGATGTTGGTATTGGAAATAACTGGGATGAGGCGCATTAAACTATGACAGAGATGCGAGTCTTTTTTTCCTTAAAGGTATAAGAGTTTAATAATTCTTTAGAGTTTTTATTTGGAGAGCTATTTTTATTCTTTATTTGTTGATCATACTCTTGTCGTAATTTTGGATTAGATAGTAGGTCGAAAGCTTGTTTAATATTTTGGTATTTTTGTTGAGTACTCTTATTCAAATCCGGATGTTTATCGGGATGCCATTTTTGAGATAAGGCTTTAAAGGCCGCACGAATAACCGAAGGGCTTGCCTGATGGCAAACTTGGAGAATATCGTAATGTGTAATTATTTTTTCCATAAATAATAGTCATTCCTGATTTTGTTTGTATTTTATTGTTAATTAGCACAGTGAAATTCAAAGCTGGAATATAAGAAAACCCTAATATTCTCTTGTTGTTTTTATGTAACACTTGTTAACAATTTTAATACAAATACCTATATTAAATAAGGTTTTTTCCTGATATTTATCAAAAGTGGGACTTATTTTGCATAAATTTAGCTGCTTTTAACTGAGAAAGGCTTTTAAGATAATTTTATAAAAGAAATAGTCCGCTTGAGAGACAATAAAGTGTGTTTTAGCTTGAGAATGTTGTGTTAGTACTGATGAAGTAACAAAAGATCAACGCCGTTCTGCTAAGGCGATTAACTTTGGTTTGGCTAAGCAACTGGATATCACTCGACCTGAAGCGCAGGAATATGTTGATTGATACTTTAAACGTTATCCCGACGTTAAAGAGTATATGGAACAAACAAAAGAAAAAGCCAGAGAAGACGGTTATGTTGAAACCGTTTTTGGTCGACGTTTGTATATGAATGAGATTAATGCCAAGAATGGTATGCGCAGGCAATATGCAGAACGCACCGCGATAAATGCGCCTATGCAAGGTACTGCGGCAGATGTTATTAAACGTGCAATGATAAACCT
>JAGLTQ010000047.1 GCA_023135195.1 Gammaproteobacteria bacterium
TTATCGAGGAGCAATTGTCGAGGGATAGGGAGGGGTGATTTGGGTGTTGAACTTTTGCGTGTAAATTCAGCCAATTGCCTTGGACTTTAAACTCCCTGACGTTTCAGATTTTTGTGGGCTACAAAGGCTCGTTATTCCGGTGTGATCTTAGCCGGAATCCATGTTTTTGAGGCCTACTTTGCCGGAAAATCCAGCCAATTATCGAGTACCGCCTGAGCCTCTTCCAGGCCGGTGCCTTTTAGGGAGGAGAAGAGTTGTACACTGACATTTGCAAGCTCGGCGAGGTCGCGTTTAACCGAGAGCAGGGTATTTTGGGCGGCGCCGCGCTTGAGTTTATCGGCTTTGGTGAGCAGGATATGCACGGGCATATTGGAGTGCAGGCACCATTCCAGCATTTTTGTGTCAAAGTCTGTTAGTGGGTGCCTGACGTCCATTAACAGGATAAGCCCTTGTAATGATTGACGTTCTCTGAGATATTTTTCCAATGACAGGGCCCATTCTCGCTTTACTCTATCAGGTACTTTGGCGAAGCCATAACCGGGTAAATCAACAAGGCGGCGCTCATCATCAAGCCGGAAAAAGACCAAATGTTGGGTACGGCCTGGAGTTTTGCTGATCCGAGCCAGTGATTTTTGGCATGTGAGACGATTCAGGGCACTGGATTTACCTGCATTGGAGCGTCCGGCAAAGGCGACTTCGCGGCCAATATCATCGGGTGCTTGTTCTGGTTTCGGCACGCTTTTTTCGAATTGGGCAATATTATAGCGTGCTGGATTGTTACGTGTTTTAGTCAATTTTTCATTACCGGTTATGAGATAAGTATGCTCTGGGGTATAATAATCAGAATTTAGGCGCAGTCCCGCAGATTGCGTATATAATGCGACTCAATATTTCAGATGATTTTTGAATGAAAGTCATTTTAGCATGTCATAAACAGAACATGTGGATAGAATTTATTATAAAAATATTTGAATTAAGACTTAGGAGTTTTAAAATGAAAAAGTTAGTTTCAGTTTCAATCGCAGCAATTGCTTTATTTGGAATGGTATCAACAGCACAAGCCGATATTGGTCAGTATCGTAAAAATGGTTGTGCAGCTTGCCATGCCTCTGGCGCAGCAGGTGCTCCAAAAGTAGGTGATAAAGCAGCATGGAAAGCACGTATTGCAAAAGGCATGCCGGCATTAGCTAACAGCGCAATTAAAGGTATACCGGGTACAGCCATGATGGCAAAAGGTGGTCGTGTAAACTTAACGGATGCTCAGATTAAATCGATTGTTAAATATATGGTTGATGCATCTAAATAATTTTAAAGGTAGTTAATATCTCATGATTTATAAAACTTTAATTACCGTTATTGCTATGGCGGCACTAACAAGCGTGAGTGTTGCCGCAGGCAATGCAGAAGCGGGTAAAGCTAAATCGGGTGTTTGCGCAGGTTGCCATGGTGCTGATGGTAATAGTGCTAACCCAACATGGCCTAAACTTGCTGGTCAGCATGCATCATACATCGCTAAGCAATTAGCTGATTTTAAAGGCAAAAAACGTAATGATCCTTTAATGAGTTCACAAGCAACGGGTTTAAGTGAGCAAGATATGGCTGACCTTTCTGCATACTTTTCAAAGCAAACCGGTTCACAAGGTGCGGCAGATGAAAAGTTAGTAGTAGCAGGTGCAAAACTTTATCGTGGTGGCAATAAAAAGAAAGGTATCGCAGCATGTATTTCATGTCACGGACCTACCGGTGCCGGAAATCCAGCAGCTATGTTTCCTGGCTTAAGTGGTCAGCATGCACCTTATATCGAAAAAGCAATGAAAGATTTTCGTTCTGGTACGCGTAGCAATGATATGAATAGCATGATGCGAAATATTGCAGAAAAAATGAGTGACAAAGAAATTGAAGCTGTTGCTTCATACATTTCTGGTTTGCATTAAGTCGTTTTATCCTTAACTCTTGATGAGTTAATTTAGAATGAAGAACTAATAAAAAAGGGCGGCTAATTACCGCCTTTTTTTATGTGCAGGCAAGGATTGTTCCAGACAATCCTTCTGCATTCCCGCCATCCCTGGCGGTCAGATGTACGGTATGCAGCAGCGGGTGCAGGGATGCACAGAGGCTGTTACGTACGTTCTTTAATAAGTTTTAAATATAAAGTTGTAAAATAATTCTGTGAATAAAATAAATAAGAAACATTCCCGCTTAAACATTCTTCTTGAGTTTTTTGGCTCAATGAATCTGGCTATTACAATATTAGTTGCGATTGCTTTTGCTTCGGTCATTGGAACAGTATTACAACAAAACCAGCCTTATAACGATTATATTATAAAGTTTGGTCCTTTCTGGCATGAAGTTTTTCAAACCATAGGCTTATATAATATTTATGGTGCAATTTGGTTTCTTGGCTTACTGATGTTTCTGGTATTAAGCACAAGTGTTTGTATTTATCGCAATGCACCGGTTATGTTGCGCGATATGAAACAGTTCAGATTAAACGTAAAAGAAAAATCGTTACGTTTAATGAGTAACAGTCAGTCATGGACAACGGATAAAAACTCAGAGGAAGTAGAGCACAATCTTCAATATTTTTTAAAGCTTAAAGGCTTCCGTGTTCGCATCAAAGAACATGAAGATCACAAAGTTATTGCAGGTATGAAAGGTGCCTGGAATCGTTCGGGTTATATTTTCACTCATGTCGGTATCGTTGTGCTTTGTATTGGCAGTTTTCTCGATGGTGGTTTTGGTTTAACTATTAAAGAATGGACTGGTCGCATTATTCCAGAAACCAGGGATATTCGTGCAGATGAAGTTCCAGCAACGGCACGCTTAAGGCCCGATGAATCTCTTTCGTTTAGAGGTTCAATTTCATTACAGGAAGGATCATCAAGCAACCTTGTATTTTTAAATATACGTGATGGCTATCTGGTTCAAGAACTTCCTTTTGCTATTGAGTTAAAAGATTTTCGTATAGAACATTATCAATCCGGCATGCCAAAATCATTTGAAAGTGATCTTGTTATTCATGATGACATGCTTGAAGAACCATTAGAACAAACAATTTCGGTAAACCATCCGCTAATTTATCGCGGTTATGCTTTATATCAAGCGAGCTTTGGTGATGGTGGTTCTAACCTTTCATTGCTTGCCTGGCCTTTCCACAGTAAAAAAATTCAAAAACTTGAAGTCAAAGTTTCTGTTAGTGGAAATCGCAGCTTAAATACACCCTCAGGAAAATATAGGCTTGAAGTGGATGATTTTAAGATGTTCAATATTTTTCCAAATTCAAAAGAAGAAAAAGCAGAGACAGGTAAGCGCTTTAAAAACTTGGGCCCAAGTTTTACTTTTAAAATGCGTGATGCAAGTGGTGCCGCTAAGGAATATCATAATTACATGTTGCCGGTTATACAAAATGAACGCCGTTTTTACCTTACCGGAATGCGCGGTTCTATAGCCGAATCTTTCCGCTATTTACACATACCGGCAGATAAAGATGATGGCTTAGATCGTTTTATGACATTTCATGCTTTATTACAGGACGAATCCAAAATTAAGCGCATAGCAGAAGAAAGTGTTAAATCGGCGATGAGAGAAGTGAGTAAAGTCGATAAAAAATTACAAAAAGATGTTGTAGCTTCGATGATGAATTTATTAACTTTGTTCAATCAGGGGGGCTATGCCGCGATTGATGAAGATATTTTAAAGAAAGTCCCTAAAGACCGACAGGTTAATGTTGCGCAGGCTTATGTTAAAATTCTGCACAACCTTTTACAAAACACGTATCTTGCCTTATTAAATAAGGAAGGTATTGTGACGAAAGAAGGTGTGAGCAAAGAAGATAGCTTTTTCTTTGAAGATGCTATTACTGCTCTCGCGGGTATCGGAGCATATGGTTCTCCGGTCTATTTACAGCTGGCTGAGTTTAAACATCGTGAATCATCAGGTATTCAGATAACCCGGCATCCGGGACAAAATATTTTTTATCTGGGTTGTTTAATGTTAATCGTTGGCATCTTTATGATGTTTTATATTTCATACCAGCGTGTATGGCTTATAGTAAAACCTGAAGGCGAAAAATTAGTAATTACTTTTGCGGGATCAGGAAATAGAAATCAACGTGATTTTGCTGAAGAATTTAAAAAGTTAGCAAGTAAAGTAGAAGAGTTTACATCTTAATATTAATTAAGATAAAACAAGCGCACTGTAAGAATAAAGTAAGGTGATATAAATGTCAGTTACAAATGAATTTATGAAGAATGAAATACAGCCGTCATTTTTTAAACAATTAAATATTTTTGATTGGGTTTTTGCCGCACTTTTAGCTGTTGGTAGTATTTACGCTTTCCAAAAATATTCTGATCTTATGGATGGTTATGAAGTAGGTATTTTATTCGGTACTGCGATTTCTCTTATTGTTACTGGCTGGAAATGGAAGCCAGCTCGCGCGTTAATGTTTTACGTTGCCCTGATTAGCCTGTTTGCAATTAATTTATATGGCACAGATTTAGCGGCCGCTGAAACTAAATTCTTTTTGAAATTCTTATTCTCTGCACAGTCTGCAATCATGTGGATGAGTGCTTTATTTGTAATGGCAACCGTTGCTTACTTTATTGAATTATTTTCTGCTAATGCATTCACTGGAAAAGTAGCAACGGCAATGACCTGGGCCGCCACGGCAATGGGTTTTATTGGTTTGTTAGTTCGCTGGCGTGAAACGTACTTACATGGCATTGATATTGGCCATATTCCAGTGAGTAATTTATACGAAGTATTTATTCTCTTTGCGATTATTACAGCACTTATATATCTCTACTATGAAAAATTGTATGAGACACGTTCGTTGGGTGCCTTTGTTTTATTAGTAATTACCGCAGCCGTTGGCTTCTTGTTGTGGTATCACTTTGAAAGAGGTGCATCCGAAATTAAACCTTTAGTACCGGCTCTACAAAGTTACTGGATGAAGATTCATGTACCGGCGAACTTCGTTGGCTATGGCGCCTTTGCTCTGGCAGCAATGATTGGTGTGGCGTATATCATTAAAGATGCTGCACTAAAAAGAAATCCAGATGGTTTGGTTGCTAGTCGCTTACCCTCTCTCGATATGATGGATGATGTCATGCATAAATCCATTGCTTTAGGTTTTGCCTTCTTTACTATCGCAACCGTATTAGGTGCAATGTGGGCAGCAGAGGCTTGGGGTGGTTACTGGTCGTGGGATCCTAAAGAAACCTGGGCATTGATCGTTTGGTTAAACTACGCGGCGTGGCTACACATGCGTTTGATGAAAGGTTTACGTGGCACTCCATTAGCGTGGTGGGCGGTGATTGGCTTATTTGTGACATTATTTGCCTTCCTTGGAGTGAATATGTTCCTTTCAGGATTACATTCGTACGGTGAGCTATAATTTTTCACCATTCCGGTCTCTGAACAGGAATCCATATATTTTTATGTCCGGTTTCACTTAGGAACCACCTTCGGTGTTTCATCGAGTATGACCCTAACGTATTCCATACGTTCTGGCAACGCCGGACAGCCGAGTTACTTTTTCTTGCTTGTCCAAGCAAAAGTAACCAAAAAGAAAGACACCCAAAGGCTTGACCTCGATGCTCGTATGCAACGGGCGCTGACCTCAGAACCCTACGTGTTCATCATGCACTTCCTGAACTCACTCTGTGATTTCTGGTCGCGCAACTCGCGCAATGCTACGCATTTAATGCGCTCAAACTGTCCTCACTTTAATCCCGTTACATCTTGCGCGTCTCGGTTTCGCCCATGGGAATAGGTTTATGTCAGACATTAGAGCTATGATTTGACTATTAACGATTGCGAGTTCAACTGGTCAACGCAACAATTAAAAGTGGATGGATACCCCTGCAAATATACCACTACCACTAACATCAAACTTAGCGGTATTACCGCTGGTCGTTTCATTGTCGGCGGTTGCAGATAAGTATTTATATTCAATATGAATACCAACATTTTCAAATGGAATTTCTGCACCGAGCACTAAACTGGTAGCAAAGCCTCCAGCACTACCGTCAAATGGGCCGGACACTGTGGTAATAACCGCTCCTGCACCAGCGCCAATAAAAGGCTGAAAGTGAGTGGATAAATCAAAATATTTTTTTATGTTTGCGGTAATAATTGTCGTATCCACGTCCCCAGGAATAAAAGTGGCATATTTATTTGAATATTTTACTAGTTCACCTCCATAGGTCAGATTGTTCCCGAATTTTCGTGAATACTCAATTGCAATTACAGCAGAAGACTTTTCTTCAAATGTGGCACTAGAGCCAGCTATTGTCTGGCTTGTTTCACTAATATTAAAAGAACCTGACTTTATGATAATAGAGTTCTTATTGTTTGAAGAAGGTTCCTTATCTTTCGCCTGCGCAAAAGAAACGAACATCATGCCGGCGATTGAAATGGTAAAATAAATAAAGATATTGCGCATATGATCCTCCAGATACATATTGATTAGTTTCTTAATTATTTTATGTTTTTTTGGGGGGGGGGCAAGCAAGACATAAAACTTTGTTGATGAGTTATATGTGGAATGAACATCCATGACCCACTACTCTAACACTAGAACTTTATTCTAGATTAAACCCATCACAAATATAATGTTGAACCTAACAATTTTGATAAAAGCAAATTAAAGATGTCAAAGATAAATTAAAAAACATCTATCTTTGAATATATGAATTCATTATACGGAACAAAAGAGAGTAATTAAAGTGTCAGACTCGATTGATCAAATATTAAATGACAGCTTTCACCATATTAAATAAGTAATTTTAGAATTCATCAAGGTCCACTAATGGCCCAGACTGTGTGAAAAC
>JAGLTQ010000048.1 GCA_023135195.1 Gammaproteobacteria bacterium
CGACATGGCAATGGGCGACGCGTAATTTAGTAAATAAATTAGTATAAGAATAAACTGAGGATTGCTGTAAATGATGTCATTTAGACAATTTGCAAAACATCTAGTCATATTGGTAGGGCTAACTGCCCTTCCAATTTTGTCTAATGCTGGTGATTTGGGGCCTACTCCACCTAAAGCTAAAATGAATTTTTCAGATAACTCCAAATGTGTAAAACCAATTGCTGATATCCGTAGAAATCACATGGAGCTTTTAAAACATAAGCGTGATTTAACTTTACGCGAAGGTGTGCGTACAAAAGATAATAGTCTGGTTGAATGTATAGATTGTCATATAATACCAAATGAAAAGGGTGAGTTTGCTCGTTTTGGTGAAGATGAACATTTCTGTAGTAGTTGCCACAACTATGCCGCTGTTAATGTTGATTGTTTCGATTGCCACTCAGACTTACCTGAAGATGCAGCAAAAATTCTTCGTTCAACAAAGAACCCTCATAATATGACTGAAGGAGGCAAAAAGTAATGTCTAACTCTTCAGAGAATACCAATACATACCGCCGACAATTTTTAGCTCAGTCCGCCGCAGTTGCTGGCTTAGCTATTGCGCCTGGTATTGTTTTAAATCAGGTAGCTCATGCGAAATCTGATACTGATAAAGTCACTGATGCTACTCGCTGGGGTATGTTAATCGATACCAACAAATGTTCAAACGGTTGTACTGATTGTGTTACTGCCTGTAGCGATGAAAATGGTTGGGGTAGCGGCGAAACTCATTCCAGCAAAGAACAACAAGCACAATGGATTCGCAAAGTAACCGTTACTGATAAACAAACGGGTCATGTTCAATCATTACCTTTAATGTGTCAGCACTGTGAAACTGCTCCATGTGTCGATGTTTGCCCAACTGGTGCATCAATGAAACGTGAAGATGGTATTGTTTTAGTTGATAAACACATCTGTATCGGTTGTCGTTATTGCATGATGGCTTGCCCATACAAAGCTCGCTCATTTGTTCATGAAAAACTTGAACTACAAAAGCCGAATGCTCCTCGTGGTATTGGTACTGTAGAAAGCTGCACAATGTGTACTCATCGTGTTGATAAAGGTCAGGATCCGGCTTGTGTAGAAGCATGTAGTAAAGCAGAACACGGTGCGATGCTCTTCGGTGATTTGAAAGATGCAAACAGTGCAATTTCAATTGAATTGAAAAAACATGGCGGCGAACAAATTCGTGCAGATCTCGGTTTAAATACCGGCGTACGTTATCAAGGCCTGTAATAATATATACCTATTAAAAAATTGGTAAGAGAATTCTTCATATGAAAAAAGCAGTTTTCAAACAAATTGACGGTAATAGTATTAACTATTGGATGTTACTTGCCCTTCTTGGCAGTTTTGCTCTAGCAGCTGTTGGTGCACACTTTTATATGGAACATGGCGGTCATTATGTGACGGGCATGAACAACCAAATCGTATGGGGCTTACCTCACGTATTTGCTGTATTCCTTATTGTTGCAGCATCTGGAGCACTTAATGTCGCTTCAATCTCATCCGTATTTAATAAAACTGCTTATAAACCATTAGCACCGCTTTCAACTCTTGTTGCCATTGCGTTATTGTCTGGTGGTTTAATGGTTCTGGTTCTTGATTTAGGTCGTCCAGATCGTTTAATCGTTGCGATGACGGTTTATAACTTCAAATCTATTTTTGCCTGGAACATGATTTTCTACAATGGGTTCTTCCTTATTGTTGGTGTTTATGCCTGGACAATGTTGCAGCGTAATCTGAATAAATACAGCCGCATTGCAGGCTTCTCAGCTTTCATCTGGCGTTTAGCATTAACAACAGGAACAGGTTCAATCTTTGGTTTCCTTGTTGCTCGTCAAGCTTATGACGCTGCAATCATGGGACCTATGTTTGTTGTTATGTCATTTTCATTTGGTTTAGCGATTTTCTTATTAATCGTGATGGCAACATATAAATGGACAGATCGCCCTCTCGGTGATGCAACATTTATTCGCTTAAAAAATCTTCTTGGTGTATTTGTTGCTGGTGTACTCTACTTTGTTGTTGCACAACACTTAACAAATTTATACGCTACAGAACATCATGGTGTAGAAGCCTTTATTCTCAGAGATGGCGGAATTTATACTCAGTTATTCTGGTATGGCCAAATTATTATGGGTGGTTTGATTCCATTAGCACTTATCTATCACCCAACGACTGGCAAATCTCGTACAGCAATTTCAATTGCTTCGATATTAATTGTTCTTGGTGGGCTTATTCAAATGTATGTCATCATCATTGGTGGTCAGGCATACCCATTAGAATTGTTCCCAGGTAAAGAAGTTTCAAGTTCTTTCTTCGACGGAGTAGTTAATTCATATAGTCCTACTTTAGCAGAAGCTCTTTTAGGTATTGGTGGCTTTGCTGTGACACTCTTCATGGTTGCCTTTGCTGTTAAAATTATGAAGTTTTTACCAGAGTCTTTAGCTGACGAAGCTGTTGATCCACATCACACTAAGTAACAAATAACATTAATCTCTTGTTGAAAGAGGCCAAATCACTCACACGATTTGCCCTCTTTTTTAACGTTAGGGAGGCCTAAAATGCAGCGACTTCTTATCTCTGCAGCACACAAATCATCAGGTAAAACAACACTGACAATCGGCTTATGTGCTGCACTACATGCCCGTGGTTTACGTGTACAGTCTTACAAAAAAGGACCTGACTACATTGATCCTATGTGGTTGTCCCGCGCATCAAATCATGACTGTCATAATTTAGATTTTCAAACCATGACTAACGATGAAATGTTGGCAACCATTTCACTTTATTCAAAAGATGCTGATATTTCAATTATTGAAGGCAATAAAGGTTTATTTGATGGTGTAGCGATTGATGGCAGTAATAGCAATGCAGCAATCGCCGAGTTGACAAAGACTCCTGTTATTTTAGTTATAGATACACTTGGAATGACACGCGGCATCGCTCCCCTGCTTCTTGGGTATCAGGCATTCAATAAAGAAATAAGTATCGCAGGTGTTATTCTAAATAAAGTGGGTGGTCCACGTCATGAACAAAAATTGCGAGATGTAATTAATCAATATACAGATATCCCAATAATAGGTGCAGTACCTCGTTTAGATGAACTGAATATTACCGAAAGACATCTTGGCCTGATACCCAGTAATGAAGCAACAAATACAAATGAAGTAATTTCAAAAATAGCTCAAATTATTGAAAAGCATGTTGATCTTGATTTGCTCATTAAAATTTCAGCATTAGCAAAAGCTTTACCTCAAACAAACTTCAAATTATCAACTGATGTAAAACCAATAACACTTAAAGTTGGAATTGCACGTGATGCTGCATTTGGCTTTTACTATCCAGGCGATCTAAATGCCTTCCGTGCTGAAGGTGTTGAACTTGTTGAGTTTGATACCTTAAAGGATAAAACATTGCCCGCTGTAGATGCACTGTTTATCGGTGGTGGTTTTCCAGAAAGCTGGATGAATGAACTTGAAGCAAACGTCACTTTACGTCAACAAATAAAAGACAGCATTAAATCCGGGCTTCCTGTATATGCAGAATGTGGTGGATTAATGTACCTGTCCAAAAGCATCAGTTGGAATGGAAAACAATCTCAAATGGTTGGGGCAATTGATTCCGATATAGTAATGAATAAGAGACCCCAGGGCCGTGGTTATGTCTCATTAAAACCGACAAAAAACGCACTTTGGCCAAATAAAATGCCAGATAATGCTAATATTGAAATTTCAGCACACGAGTTTCATTATTCTGGATTTAAAAATCCTGCTGAGCTGGATTCAAATGAAAATATGAAATTTGCATATGAGATGAAACGGGGTAGCGGTATTACGGGCAATCACGATGGTCTAATCTATAAGAATTTACTTGCTAACTACGCACACTTACGTGACACAAGCCGATATCACTGGGTTTCCAGTTTTGTTGAATTTATTCGACAGGTCAAATCATAACTTGGTATAATTGACTAAATTACTAGGTCTTTAGTGATACTAAGTTTTAATGAATAATTTATTTGGAGTAATCATGATTACAGTTTCAAAATCCGCAGCAGATCAAATAATTGAATCTGCTAAACAGGGTAAATCTGAAGGTATGGCTTTACGTATCGCTGCTGAGCAAAAAGAAGATGGAAGCATTGAATATATAATGGGTTTTGCAGATCGAGATATGGATGACGATGTGTTTTTTAATACTGAAGGTGTGAAGATTATTGTTTCTGCATCATGCTATGAATTACTTAAAAATACTGAAATTGATTATGTGAAATTAGACAATATTGAAGAAATGCAGTTTATTTTTAAAAATCCAAATGATCCAAATTACAAATCAAATGAGTCAGGTACAGAACACCACCTCTAGATGTGCAAATGATATCTCATGACGGCTGACATACAAAAGCAACCTAACAAAAATATTATTATAGAAAGCGGATCGCCTTCTTTATGGAAGAGTCCGCTTTGTACAACTATTTATGGATTAGGATTTGTTATTTCACTTTTAGCATTGTCTGGAATATTGTCAATTTCATTTCAACATAATGCCTTTTACTATATAAACACCATCCTTTTTGTTGTTGCTATTTATCTTATTATTATTTTATTTAAACAAGTACGTAGTAATTTTATTTCTCCTCTTAATAAGCTCCGACATTGGTCAGAGGAAATGCTTGAAGATAATCATTCCGCACGGATATCCGTTAAACAACAAAGCGATTTTACTAACATATTTAAAGGAATTAATGTTTTAAGTGATCGTCTGGAGACTTTAACACTCGATATGCAAAGTCAGGTAAGAAAACAGACTAAACATATTGAACGAAAAACTCACTCACTTGAGGTCATTTATGATGTTGCTGCCAGCATAAATATATCTCGTGATCTGGATGATCTCCTTACTCGCTTTCTATTTACTTTAAAAGATGTGGTTCATGCTCGTGCAGCTGTTGTACGATTATTAACTGATGACGATGAAATGAGATTAGTTGCAAGCATAGGTCTTGATGACGATCTTATGGAAAGAGAACAAACTATACCGTCTAATGAATGTTTATGTGGAATCGCTTATAAAGATGGCGATGTACATTTCCAGGATAATGTGCAGAAATGCAATAAAATTATTGGTCGGGAATTTTTTGATGATAATGACAAGGATATAGGCATGATCGCTGTACCACTTCAATACCGTGGTAATACTTTAGGTGTTTATAATCTTTTTGTTAATAATCGGGAGTTTCATAACCAGGAAGAAATTGAAGATCTATTAACAACAATTGGACGTCATTTGGGCATGGCGATTGATAAAGCACGTTCAGAAGACGAAGCACATCGTTTATCTCTGATGGAAGAACGTAATCGTCTTGCTCATGAACTTCACGATTCTCTCGCACAAACTCTAGCCAGTTTACGTTTCCAGGTTCGCGTATTAGATGAAACATTGCGTGGCGGGCAAGAACCCGATGTTTGGCATGAATTAGAAAAAATTGAAAACAATATTGATGAAGCTTATTCAGAATTACGCGAATTAATCACCCACTTCCGTGCGCCAATTGATAAGCGAGGCTTAATTCCTGCAGTTGAGCATTTAATAGAACGCTTCCAGTATCAAACTGATATATCAATATTTTTGCAAAAGGAATGGAATGTATTACATTTACCAGCAAGTATTGAAGTACAGGCACTTCGTATCATCCAGGAATCTTTAAATAATATTCGCAAACACAGTCAGGCTCATACTGTTCGTGTTATTTTACGCAGTGATACACAAGGCGATTGTAAAATTCTTATTGAAGATGACGGTGTAGGCATTAAAAATGTGCCTGATGCTGAAGTCACTTTAGGTGACCATTTAGGCTTAAGCATTATGCATGAACGCGCCAAACGAATTGGCGGCACGGTAAAAATTGAAAGTGAACCGAATGAAGGTACCCGTATATTACTTGAGTTTGGACACTCTGAACTACCCTCACAAAAAAGCAATAAAAAACCTATCCTTGTTTCCCCACCTACGCCGAACTTATTACCATGAAAAATAATTTACGTACTTTACTTATTGATGATCACACCCTCTTCCGTGTTGGCCTTGAAGGTTTATTGGTTAGCCGCGGCATTGAAATTGTTGCGTCTGTTGGCAGCGGTCATGATGCACAACGACTTGTTGATGAATTAAATCCAGATATTATATTACTCGATATGAGAATGCCGGGGATTAATGGTTTAGAAGTATTAACTATGCTTCGCGAAAAAAATGAATCTTTACCCATTGTAATGCTAACCACAAGCACAGAAGAAAACGATCTATTAAGATCATTGCGTTCAGGAGCACAAGGTTATCTTTTAAAAGACATGGAACCTGACGAACTTGTTTTAGCTCTACGTGAAATTGTTGCAGGAAAAACAGTTGTCGCCCCTGATCTTGCACCTATACTTGCAAAAGCAGTACAAGGAAAAACAACTGTAAAAGAAGATAAAGATGACAGCCCTTTTTCAACGCTGACTCCAAGAGAAACTGAAATTCTTGGTTTACTGGCAGAAGGACAAAGTAATAAAGCTATCGCCAGAAATCTTGGCATATCTGACGGTACAGTTAAGTTACATGTAAAAGCTATTTTACGTAAACTAAGTGTTCATTCTCGAGTTGAAGCTGCTGTTATGGCAGTTGAACGCGGATTCAATAAGACAAACTAAATACTATGAAAAAATTTAATGATCTTGTCGCTGAAAGCGCAAAAAATGTTACTGAAATTTTTCCCTGGGATCTGGAAGAAAGACTGACTAAAAATCCTTCTCTTCTCTTATTAGATATCCGGGAACCTTATGAATTTGATGCAATGCATATTAAAAATTCGCTGAATGTTCCTCGTGGTGTACTAGAAACTGCCTGCGAGTGGGATTACGAAGAAACAGTAGCTAATTTGGTAAATTCTAGAGATAAAGAAGTTATTGTTGCTTGTCGTTCCGGCAACAGAAGTATTTTTGCATGTGAAGTCATGCAAAAATTAGGATACAACAATATTGTTTCACTTAAGACCGGATTACGTGGCTGGAGTGATTATGAACAGGCTTTGTACAATAAAAATGATGAAGAAGTAGATGAGGATACTGCTATAGATTTCTTCACAACCAATCTACGCAAAGATCAAATAGCACCTAAATAACAGGTCAAAAGATTTCAACGCAAAGACGCGAAGGCGCAAAGAAAGAAAAATATTTTCTTTGATAAATACTGTTTCTAAATGTAGGTCGGTCTTCAGGCCGACGCGGTGTTAGATACAACAGAAGATAAACAAAATTTCTGCGCATCAAATTGTTAGAAGTTTAATTTTATGCCAGAGCTGTTGGCCTGAAGACCGACCTACAACAAGATAATAAACCTTAAAAACTTTGCGTTCTCTGCGCCTTCGCGTCTTTGCGTTGAAATATCTTGACCTTAGTTAGTCATACCGCTTACGTTCGCTACGCTTACCTTTTGGACTAGCTTGCTGCACAATTACACCTTCTAATGCTTCTAAAGCAATTTCTATTTTTTCGTGCATATAAGATTCATTCAAAGGCGCGATAAAATACTTTTCATCTTCAATCAATAACTGGCGAAAGATATAACCATTTTCAACCATAGCCATAACATAACATTCATGTTTTATAGTTGCTGACGTATCTATAATAATAATACAGTCTTTCTTAAACTCAGGTTCCATACTGTCATCAAGAACTTGCAAAGCAAAAGGCTCACTGCCAGAGCAACTGCTTTCCATCATTTCTTTATGAATATCTGGAACAAATTCGACTTTTGCAACTTCTGATTGACTCATACTAAACCTCTATCAATTTTAGAAACGTATTATAGTGTTTTTTGTGCTCAAACAATATATTTTATTATTATATTTATACATGTTATAGCCCTAACTGTTATGGGGCTAAGGTTAACTTTCAGCTGATTCCTGTAGCTGTAATGCCCACATATCGGCGTATGTACCTGATTTAGCTAATAATTCTGAATGGGTTCCTTGCTCTACAATTCTTCCTTTATCCATTACCAGTATCTGATCTGAATCAGTAATAGTAGATAAACGATGGGCAATGACTAATGTGGTATGAGTTTGCGCAACAGAGCTTAATGCTTCCAAAATCACTTTTTCAGATTTAGAATCGAGAGAAGATGTTGCTTCATCAAAAATAAGGATTGGTGAACCTTTTAATATGACACGGGCAATTGCCAGCCGTTGTTTTTCACCACCGGATAGCTTTAAGCCACGCTCACCAACTGCAGTATCATATCCCTCAGGCAGACTTTCTATAAACTCATGTATGTTTGCCAGCTTTGCAGCACGAATAACTTCTTCTTTTGTTGCACCCGTTTTTGCATATTCAATGTTATAAAGAATTGTCTCATTAAATAACACGGTATCTTGAGGAACAATACCAATAGATTTTCGTAAACTTTCCTGTGTTACTTTTGAAATATCCTGGTTATCGTAAAGAATACGACCATTGTCAACATCGTAAAAACGAAAGAGTAAACGAGCTAAAGTGGATTTCCCTGAGCCTGAATGCCCTACTATAGCCATCTTCTGACCGGGTTTTACCGTGAAAGAAATATCACGTAATATTTTTCTATCTTCGTTGTATGAAAAATCTACGTGTTCAAAACATATCTCACCTTGCTCATGTTTTAAATCTTTAGCATTCTCTTTATCTTTAATCTCGTATTCTTTATCTAAAAGTTTAAACACCATATCCATATCGGCTAAGGTATATTTCAACATGCGATATATGATACCTAAAAAGCTAAGCGGCATAAAAAGTTGTAACATCATGGTATTAATAAGAACAAGATCACCTAATGTCATTCTGCCATCAATAACGCCCTGCCCCGCATAAATCATAATAAACGTTAAACCTACTGCAATAATTGCACCCTGACCAAAATTTAAAATAGACATTGAGGTCTGACTTTTTACCGCTGAGTTTTCCCATTCAGACAAGGTAGAATCATAACGTTGAAGTTCAAAGTTATCATTATTAAAATATTTAACCGTTTCATAATTAATTAAACTATCAACAGCATGCCCATTTGCAGTTGAATCAAGCTCATTCATTTTATGCCTGTAATGCATTCGCCATTCTGTTACCACTAATGTAAAGGAAATATAAATAGCAACGGTTGAAAATGTAATTAAAGTAAATTTAGCCTCGTAACGACCGAGCAGAATAAATGCTACCAGAATAAACTCTGCAAACGTAGGAACAATATTAAATACCATATAATTTAATATTTGGCTGATACTGTTTGTACCTCGTTCCAAATCACGAACGACATTTCCTGTTCGCCTTTCCAGATGATAACGTAATGAGAGTTTATGCAGATGCTTTAAAACTTTATTAGAGAGCTGACGCATCGCATGATAACGAACCCGAGCAAAAACTGCGTCACGCACTTCGTTAAATAGTGAACCGGATAAACGAAGGACACCGTAAACTATAAATAAACTGATGGGGATGATTACAGCGCTTTTATCTACCTTATCTAATATGTCGATAATCTCTTTAAAGATAAGAGGGATTCCAACAATAGCGACCTTAGATAAAATAAGACTTAATAATGCAATTAAAACACGACCTTTATATTCCCATATATAAGGAAATATTCGTTTTAAATTTCGAAGATCCTGACGGTTACCTTCAGGGGCACTGGTATAACGAGACTGGAGCATGGCTTTCCCTAAGCTTGAAATTCATACTCAAACCATTAATAAGAGATATGATTAATAAAGGTAATAATTCTTAACCGTAATTTGTATACGTTGCAAATTTCGTATAACACATAGCGAACTTCTTATTCAACGCCTTCAGGAACAAACCAATTCAACTTATCATGCAGTAACACAACTTCTCCGACAATAATCAAAGTAGGTGCTTTTACATTATTTTTCTTAACGATTTCATGTAGCGTACTTAAATCACCAATGTGAACTTTTTGTTCCTGCGTTGTACCTTTCTCAACAAGCGCAGCAGGAGTGGTATCTGGTAAGCCATGTTTAACCAATTCTTTGCATAACTCTTTAACAGTCTGTAGCCCCATATAAAAAACAACAGTTTGATTAGGTTGGGCGATTGCATCCCAATTTAAATCTGTTGAACCATCTTTCAAATGTCCAGTTACAAACATGCATGACTGAACATAATCTCGATGAGTAAGAGGAATACCAGCATAAGATGAACAACCCGCTGCTGCAGTAATTCCAGGAACAACTTGAAAACTGATATTTTCCTCTGTCAGTGTTTCAATTTCTTCACCACCACGACCAAAGATAAAAGGATCTCCACCTTTTAAACGTAATACTTTTTTACCTTCTTGAGCTAAACGAACCAAAAGTGCATTAATACTTTCTTGAGGTAATGTGTGTTTATTTCTTTCCTTGCCAGCATAAATACATTCAGCATCACGGCGAACAAGATCCATTACACCTTGCGAAACTAATCGATCATACACAACAACATCTGCTTGCTGCATTAATCGTAATGCTCTGAATGTAAGCAAATCCGGATCCCCAGGGCCTGCACCAACCAGGTATACTTCACCTCGATCAGCAGGTGCTTCTGCATTTTCAACTGCCGTCTCAAGTAATTCACGAGCTACTTTATCTTTACCTGCAATCAAATTATCGGCTACAGGACCTTCCAGAATTTTCTCCCAGAAAGTACGTATTTCATCTGTATTTGAAAATTTTGCTTTTACTTTTCCACGATAGGATTCAACTAACTTAGCCAGTCGACCATACGCCGCGGGAATAAATGTTTCCAGACGTGAGCGTAGTAACCGGGCTAAAACAGGAGATGCCCCCCCCGTAGAAATTGCAATTTGAACAGGATTACGATCAATGATTGACGGCACAATAAAACTACATAAATCTGGTGCATCCACTACATTTACAGGAATATTTTTTGATTTTGCCAATTGAGATACATGACTATTTACTTTCTCATCATCAGTTGCAGCAATTATGATTTTACAGTTATCTAAGTCGCTATCTTCAAAAAAACGATTTATATGAGTGATTTCACCGTCATTTTTACGAGTAGTCAGCTCCTGGCATAATTCAGGGGACACTACAGATACCAGAGCACCCGCACGCAAAAGCATAAAAGCCTTACGTGAGGCTATTTTACCGCCACCAATAACCAGGCAATTCTCGCCTTTGACGTTCATGAAAATAGGTAAAAAATCCACTGTATATCCTCTAATTGACAAGTTGAGAGCTTTTATTACGATGTTCGTACAAGACACTCAAATACATAAAGTGCGTATGATACCTATCCTTTTAAGCCACGTCTTTAGCAAATAAGCGATATATCCTCACTATCAGCATGGTTAAGTTATGCTTTAATTTTAACCTACTATACTCATACGGTATTCTCACGAAACTCATAAACCAGAAAAGTCTGGAAAGATGGCTCCACATTGGGGACATCGAATCTATTCCCTACTACCTAATCTAAATAATACGAAAACAGTACGCAATGAACTCTTGCTAGCACGCATTAAAGAAGAAATATGCATGTACTAGCACGAGATAATGTTTCTCTAACAGCTTTATCCGAAGCTTCAATAATAGAAAAAAATGGCTTATTTATGGTCTGCAACTAGGTTTTATAGTTGCTGGCTTTACAGGAATCACTCTTGCCATGATTGCATTTCTAACGGGGACGATAATTCAGGATGAGAAAACCGCCTCAATGAGTGAAATTATCATTGGTAGTGCATTCTTAGCAGCCTGAACATCAAGTATGCTTGCAATTAATGTACAAAATACACGATTAAAAGAATTCGTGAAAGATGTAGACTCCGGTCTAGTTCTTTATATGGTAGATGTAGCGGTAAATCGAATAGACGAGATTTCAAACCTGGAATATTCAAATAATCCAGAAGTAACTAACAAAGGTATAGATCATACAATACCGGCATTCCCCTGATTCCTTTTAAAATCAGGAGAATAACCATCTTAAAATATTTTGCGATATTTTAAGATGGTAAAAACTCAATCGGGAATGTTACTGTCACTTTTTGTACTGAATACGAACCAAAGTCAAATCGTTTAATTCGTGCAACCAATCTTGATTCGAGTTTAGGATCATTAAGTTCACTGGATTTAATTCTCACTTTCAATACCTTACCAGAGGGGGCAATAGTAATTTCTAAAACGATTTTTCCTTTTAACCCCGGATGTGAACGACGAGCTCGTCTATAAAGAGAATGTAATTTACTCTTGTTTTTATCCATAACAAAAATCACATCTTCTTCAGAACGAACATTGTCACCACGTCTGGTTGTTTTATGATTTTTCCCTTTAAAGCTTCCATTAAGCGCAAGAGATTGCCTAAAGGCAACTTTTTCGGTTTGTGTTAATACCGTTTTACTAACACTTGTAATATATTTATCTTTACTTACACCTCCGCTTCCCTTTGATGCATTTTTTGTTAAGACACTTTTATTTACCGTTGCCATTTTAAAGGCAGCAGAGCTCCTTTTTACACGTTTACCAACCATCGCATTAATGGATGAGGTATCCATTAAATCTGATAACTCATTACTTAACGCTAATAAACCGCTAGATTCAGCTTTTTTACGTGCTTTTTTCTGTATCTTGTTAAGAGGTTTATCTATTTTTGTTTTTTTCTTAACTCGCTTTATAACTTTAGCCAATTGTTTTGGTTTAGGTTTCGGCTTTATCTTGATTATTTTTGGCTTTTCCTTTTGCAGAATGAATTTTGCCACGCGTTCAGGTACCACTGTGCGAGCTTTTCTTTCTTCTTTTGGAACATTAACCAATGACATCACATAACCGAAGATAACCGCTGTAAAAACAACAAAAATACTTAATCTATTAAAATAATTGTCTTGTTTGTTTTCAGGTGTCCAACCTAAAGCGAGGTTTGAATAACTAACCGCTGTCATCATCCCTTCCCTTTCGATTTTTGCATAGCAGCAAAAGCAATATGCGTATAATTTGTCTGACGACACGTAGCGAGTATTTTTCTTAACAACTGATAAGAGATATTCTCGTCTCCCATGATCGTCACCGATCTTCCCTTTTTATTCTTTGAAGAGGAAAGTGATTTAGATGATTGAAATATTAATTCTTTTTCTAAACTCTTAATAAGAGTCTCATTATCACCAAGCACATCAATAATATTAGACACTTTATTACCTTGAACAATAATACTATCCTGAGTAATAGCTATTAGTAATGTTTCCTTAGGTGCTTTTTCAGCAATAGATGTGGGCAAACTGATATCTTTACTATTGGGTAACTGTTGTACATTAGAAGAACTAACCAATAGAAAAAACACAAGAATGGTAAAAATATCCATTAAAGAAACGAGATTAAGAGCCCCCAGTTTATTACGCTTATGATTACGTTCCATTCTTCTGGCACGACGAGACATTGTCATCATTTTTTCGTCCCCACTTGTTTTGAATTACCATTATCAATAACAGCATTACTTTCAAGTTCAGGGGCATCGCCAATAGAAATGTTCGGAAATAACTCAACAGTTTCTACGGTTGTAAATTGTACAACATCTGCACTTCTTACATGGTCCATCACAGTGATCAGTGTTTTATAGCTGATACCAGGCTCCAACAATAATGAAATACTTTTTTCATCAGGGAATCGTGTTTTAATTTCAACAAGCACATCAGTGAATTTCTTCCATTGATTACCGTCATCATTACGTACTAAGCGTTTAATAACACCAAGATTAGCATCCTGAACATCAAAACTATTTTTACGTAAAACCAACTCAAGATTTAATTTTATTTTATCTTGTTGATTATTTTTTACATCGAGCGCAGGTAAATTTAACTCTAATACTGTAATCCTTGAAAATACCGCAGTTATTAACAAGAACGGTACAAGAATAACCATTAAATTCATAAAAGCAGTTATATTTAGCTCAACAGCAGCTTCAACGCGTTTTTTACCAATTCGTTTCATAAGTTAACTACTAATCTCTGTCCATTAAATTCAAGCACTTGACTGCTGCCATTTCCAGGTTATCGACTAAACGTGCCGTTTTCGTTACAAGGTATGAATGAAATAATAATAATGGAATTGCAGCAAGCAAACCGAAAGCTGTTGTGTTCATAGCAACAGATATACTTGCAGATAGAAGATCCGCTTTTTCAGCCGGATCGGCTGCTGCAACAGCAGTAAACGCCTGAATCAGGCCAACAATAGTACCAAGCAAACCAAGTAGCGTAGCTATATTTGCAAATGTTGCAAGATAATGAGTGCGTTCTTCCAGACTAGGAAGAGCTTCCATCATACCTTCTTCCATTGCTGACTCTATCAACTCCCTTTTTTTGTTAGCACGATGGCGAGCAAAACCATAATTTAACAAAAGTGCCAGAGGGGTTTTTATTGATTCAGTTAAACTCACCGCACGTTGAAAATCATTTGCCTTAAGCATAGGTACCAATTCACCCCATATTTTTTTCGTACTAGAATCAGTACGTGTCAAATATAGAAACCGTTCTAAGGCAATCGCAAAACCAATTGCAAATACAATTAATATCGGATACATAAAAGGACCACCTGTTTGAAAGAATTTTACAAACTCCATAAATCACCTCTTTTCCATAAATAAATATTTAAAATTAATTAGTTTCATTAAGTTTATCGATTTTTAAAAATGATAGTACTTTCTCTATAATCGATTCATCTTTTTTAGTTTTTACTTGTTCAATAATTTTTATACCGTTAAGATCTTCATCAATCAACCTCAACAATTGACTACGCTGTTCACGATATTGCAATAACGATATTCTGTTTTGATAATAGTCATTCGACAACGTGCGTAGTGAAGACATGCTTGCTCGAAAATTCATAGTCATTTCCTTTTCTTAATTTCACGTAATACACGAAAACCACTAATACCATCAGCTTTACCACTATGATTTAATGCTAAAGTAACATCACATTTATCCATAGCATCTTTGTAAGAACCACCCACAGCAATTAAATTACGACCATTGCCATATACCCATTCTCGTGCATTACCTAAATAATTAACTATTCCCCAGGGGTTTTGTTTTCCCGTAGTTACTTTAACCAACTCATTTCCTTTTGAAATACCGCGCGTACTCATTTGACAGTTTCGATTAGGATCACGTACCGTTCTTTTAGATTTCGCTGCATATATCCATTCATGCTTTGTAGGTAAACGATATTTTTGTCGCGTTTTTTTACTTAACCATTTCAAATAATTTTTGGCCGTTGAAATCGTTATACCTGTTGCAGGAAGTTTTTTATTAGCAGCTTCTATGCTGCAAGTTTTTGTGTTTTTACAAAACTCATTAATTTCTTTTACAGAAACTTCGTATTTACCAAGGGCAAAAGGCTTAATCATTTTATTCCCTGGAATAACAACCAATGAAGGCCCGTAGTTTATTCCTTGTAATCGATCACGACATATTGTGCGTTTACCACGAGCTCCTAAGCCTGCAATCGAAATATCGCAAGCATCACGAGGCAAGATCTTTATAGAGGATATAACCCGGTTATGTTTAAAAATACGAGAAGCATATTTTTTAAACTCCGCAGCACGTTCTGGTCTTAACTTACCAATTTGAGCAATACAGGATGAGAGAGTATTTACAATTTTATTTTCAATTTTTTTATATCTTGATTGGTCTAAAGAACGTATTTTTTTGATTGCCACATCAAAATCACGCATTTTAAGACTACCCTGACATTTCAACTGGTGATTTACATTTTTCAAAGCGAGATTAAAGCTATCAAGTTTTTTCTTTTCTTCTTTTTTATTCGCAATACGCAACACTTCACTACTGCGTTTATTATTTAGAGCAATCGCTTTACTTTTATTATTTCTCTTAATAGCCGAAGATAAAGTTAACTCTGCATTATTTAACTCTTCTTTATCCGAAGTATATCGATATGCGTTTACTATCATCAACTTAACACGGGTAAAACGTTTTTCACTTATATATGCATGGACTTTATTAATATAGAGTCCATATATGTCTTTCTTTATATTATTTAGCCACTCATCGTCAGTATTGTTTAGCAATGAAGAAACCCCGCTAAATTCATTCCAGATATTTTCTTCCCAATCAATCGAAAAAGTTGGCTTATTTATGAGTTTGACTATTTCAGCCTGGTATAAATCGAGACGAATCTTGTATTCCAGTTCATTTCGTATGTCGCTTTCAGAATATAACGGGGATTGATTATTGGATACCTGTACAAACGCAGCAACACTAACAGCTAAAAACAAAAATAAGGCAGCAATACTCTTAAAGCCAGGTTTATAAACGTAAGTCAGTTCTTTATAAAACTGCTCTACTGTCGCAGTTCTATCTTCACGCTTAAAAGCAAGTGATTTTTCAATGGCTTTCCATTGATGCTTTTTAATTCCATTTATTTTATTTAACTTCAAGCCCCGTTCAAAGGCTTCATCAGCAGGAACTTTATTAAATGGATGTTCGCCTGTAAGAATTTCATAAATCACACAGCCCAATGCATATATATCATCACGAACATCCGGGGTTTCACCTTGCAGCATTTCCAGGCTGGCGTAAGCAGGTGTTAAAGCACCCAGGTTTCCAGCATCAAATACAGTCTTGTCATCACCTTTATTTTCCAGACTATCTACATTGGCAACTGCTCGAGCAATACCAAAGTCGAAAATCTTCGCCATACTATTGCCGGTTATAAATACATTCCCCGGTTTAAAATCTGAATGTACAATATTTTCTGCATGAGCATGAATTAATGCCGAACACATGCCATTAATAATTTCCCAGCAATCATCTCGAGACAATCCTGTTGCCTTATATTGTCGTATTAATTGATCTAATGGTTTTCCTTCCATGTATTCCATGGTCATAAATACGGTATCACCATCACGATCGAAGTCGTAAACTTTTACCGTATTTGGATGAGCAATACGTTGTGACTTTCTTGACTCTCGTTGTAAAGAAATAAACGCCTCTGGATGAGACTTAAATTCCTCACTCAATACTTTAATCGCAACATAAGGATCTCTATCCTGTGCTTCAACTTTCAAACGATCCTTTGCTTTATAGACAATCCCCATTCCGCCGACACCAAGTACCTTTTCCAGCAGAAAGCGGTCCTTTAGTATTTTATGTTGAGTAGAGTGTTGCTGTTGATTATTTGTTACTGGTGCTGTTGCTGTTGAAGTGTTCTTTTCAGGTGCAATTCGAGTTGTATCATGATTTGTGTTTTTAACAGCCTGTTTAAATTGAGTAGCATCATTACTATTAGAATCAGTTACTACTTTCTCTCTAATTCGCGTTGCTTCAACACCTCTGAAAACTGTTTTATCATCATTATTTTGATGAATATTGTCAGGAATGTTTTTATCGTTATCTTTCATGTCCATATTAATCATTAAAAGTTGCTAATGATTTACTCCTTGATGAAGTTCAGGTTGAACTTGGTTTGAATTTGTAACATTCACTTCAGAAACACTTTTGACAATAATTATTGAGACGTTATCTGGTGCACCATTTTCTAACGATTTTACTATTAGCTGTTTAACAGCATTGTCTGTGTCATGACTACGCATTTGATATTCGATTTCAGCTTCATCAACAGAGTTATATAAGCCATCACTGCATAATAAAAAAGTATCTCCAACCTGTACGTTAAAGGCACTAACATCAACATATAACTCATTAGCAGTACCAACAGCTCGAGTTATTACATTTCCATCCGGGTGATTTATTGCTTCTTCTTCGGATATCGTTCCCATATCAAGTAATTCCTGTACATGACTATGATCACGAGAAACTTGTTGTAATTGATTATTTCTCAACAAATACAACCTCGAATCACCTGCCCATAAACAAATACCAACTTGTCCTTTAATAAGCAAACTAATAACTGTACTGCCTAATATACGGCCATCGTGCATAATTTGTGAATATTCAAGAATTCGGGTATTTGCATCAATAATTTTATTCTCTATATCATCTACAAAATCATCAAGGTATTCATGTTTCTCAATTTCAGCTAAAGACGATACGATCATATTGCTTGCAACATCACCCGCTTCATAACCCCCCATCCCATCAGCCACAGCCCATAGCCCCACTTCTGGTTTGGTCATAATAGAGTCTTCATTAACACTCCTAACCATTCCAACATTTGTATCGGCTGATGTATTCCAATTAATGGGGCGTCTTACAGTAGTGTCACTCATGCCTCTTCTCTATACTTTTCAAAGTCATTAATAACATATGGCTGTTGCCAGTTATAGCCTTGCCAATCACCATTTAGCATTGCAGGCATTTTTTGTACACCGGGTAATCCCTGTGTGCTAAACAAACACGGACTAATACAGTCAGATCCAGATGTTTGCCAAACACTATAACTTTGGAATGTCCTGGTCATAATTGAATCCAGTAATAAGGGATAAACAGTTGTTATTGACTGCTCCTCAAAACTCATATCAAATTCAAAGCTATCACTATCAGAGTTAAATGCTGCTCGAGAATAGTCACTTTGATGTTCCACTTTTTTTCTTTCAAGTTCTGAAATTAATTCATCAATTAAAATTTCTTCATCAAGCGCATTTAAAGCAAGCATTTCAATTTCTTTAAACCATGCAGTTTGTAACTGAACATATTCAAAGGGGTTAATGTTCTGAGGAAGCTGTCTCACAATAGTAAACGGATAATAACGACCGACACGATCAATACTCGGTATCATAACTCCAGCCCAAACATTCTCATCGATAACCCCCGCGGAAAAGACAAAACGCCATAATGGGCTTGTTAAGTAAATGTCTAGCCAGGATTCACCTAATTGCTCTTTTGTTCCAGCGATAAAATGTTGTAACCACTCATCCCAAACATTAATGAAAGAAGAAGATAGATTCCTCTGTATGAAGTCACCATGTGCGGGTAACTTACCAAAAAGACCAATTATGTCTGTGTTAGTACTCATCAAGCTAAATTCTCTCAGGAAACCTGAATGAACCTAAAAGATTTTTGCTAAATGGATTGTTAACACTTTTAGCTTTAATTTTATAAGTTACAGCGTGAGCAACTTTTTCATCAACCTCACGTTTTACGTTATATGTCACCAGGTATACATTAGACTTGCTTGTTTTCTTCAATACAGAATGATCTTGCAGCCTAAACCATGCCCACGGCCCATCAAAATCTTTAGAATATTCACGTTCATTTAAATCTTCAAAAATAATCCTTACTCTATTATTTTCATCATCGCCTACCCACTTTAAAGTTTTCCAGAATTTCGGACCATGACTATAGGCAATACTTTTATCTCCGATTTCTAAAGTAAAACGTGCATCTTTTTTACCCATTTTATGAGGCTTTAGCTGGAAAGATAAACTGGGCATGGCAGGATTTGTACGAAAGAATATATTTTTAATCGATTGCGCTTTATAAACCTGCTTCAATGTCGCAGCAGATAGCCCAAGGCTATAATTATCAATAACACGACTAGACCATCTGGCTCCGCGAGTATTAACAAAAGGTTTCATATACGCAGTATAAAATTTGTCTATTGTGCCTTCAGGTTTAAAAAATTCTGTAAAGTCAAATAATGCAAGTTCATCCCGTGATGAACGTTTTAAGGGATAACGTCCGGCTAATCCTTTCATGTAAGGTTCATAGACTTGACTGCGCCATTCAGTATTAACATGCTGATGTGCAGACTGAAGAACAATTTTCCATGTTTCACTTGATAATGTTGTCAGCCATCTTTTAACCGGCTGCGGTGTATTTTTAGCATAAGCATAAAGTGAGGTGATCGCATTTCCAGCGCCACTTTGGTAGCGGGCTTTGGCTATATCAAAAGACATTTTCGCCGAATCCGGAGAAACAGATATCACATTTACTAACTCATAGAGTTGCTGAACTTTTGAAATAATCCCATTAATTGCAGCAGGTTTATTTTTTGCATCCCGCATTAAATTATTAAGACTACGAAATTCCTTATCAACTTTTGTCCACTTTGTTTTTGCTGCAGCAAACCCGGCAATTTTACCACCTACTCCTTTCTCATTATCATCCGCCATGTTTGCAAATAGCTGACTTGATAATTGGGTGTTGGTTACTCCAATTTGAAGTATTGATATTAGTGGCGAATAAACAGGATCAGTGAAGCCAGCTAAAACATCATTGGCATTTTTCAAGCTCTTGAAAGGCTTAACTTGTAATGTTTTATAGATTTTTTTCCAATGTTGCTTGTAATCAGACAAATAATGTTCTTTAACTTTTTTACTTATTTCATCAAGATCGGCTTCAATAAAATCTACTTTTGCAGTTTTATCATCCGATAAGACCCAGCGTTCATTGACAATATTTGCAATTACATCCGACTCAGATGACAAATCAATATTCTCATACCCCTCGATCGTAAAAATGAGTGGAGTCGATAAATCTTTATTAATTTTGGGATTGTTTATATACGTATTTCTTACAGATTCTCCAAATTCATTAAATAAATTAACATTTTGAGTGTACTTTGGATTGGTTTTAATTCTGCTGTAAATACGTTGAGAAACAGGTACACGCAAAAGTAACGAACGTGTTGCTTTAACCAGGCGAGGTTTTAATGCAGCAGGTTCTAAATCCAGATTTAATAAAGCATCCAGGTGGATTTCCAATTCTTTTCGCTTAGTAGCTTGACCATGCAATTGTTTTTGCCAGTTTGTTTTAAACCAATCTGCAATCAACTGTCGATCCATATGCTCAGTTTTCTTAAACATTAAATAGGTTCTAAACGTATTATAGAGATCACCGCCACGATGTCCTTTTTGCAGATAAGTCTCAAGATGATTAAGTAAACGTGGCAAAAATATTTTTTTCAACTGCGATTCATACGCATCATCAGCTGCAGCATCAACATTTCCGTTATACATCCCCATACTGGATAACCAGGGATGTTCATCCTGATTATAAACAATGCTGGCTTTAGCCAATGCATTCAATGATGGTAGTATTGTGCGTAAGTCACTCGACCAGTTATTTAAGCGTTTTTTCTCTGCTTTATATTCTGTAATATACGTTTGTACCTCATGCATATACATTTTATTACGTGTAAAACTACCAGCCCAAACAATAAATATGATAATTGTAATACCGGCAAAACCTGCATAACTCGCTCTTTGTAACCAGCGAATAAATGTTTCATATTTTCTATTCGAGCCAACAAGTTCAGCCTCAGGAAAAATAACACTGCGAAATAGTTGGCCGATAAAATAACTTTTACCTTGTTGATTTACCTGTTGCACCGTTTCTCGAGCAAAACCAAAATTTGAAGATACCGATGTCATCATTCGGTCTATCGGTGAGCCATCCTGCGTACCACTGGTAAAATACATGCCACGCAGGTAGGGTTGAAACTGGTATCTATTCTTAACAAATGTTTGTTTAATAAAGCCATCAACAATTGTTTTAATATTTTCCATTTGTTGAGGAAAACCTTGAATGGCTCCTCGTCGAGTTACATCACGTTCCTGATGAATACGCCATAAAACACGATCATATACGCGTTCAAATAACTTATCGTATTCACCCTCTAAATATTCAAAATCAGGGCTTTGAGATCGGCCAGGTGCATTGGGTAAACTAATGCCCCAAACTTGTTCTCGATCTTCTTTTCCAAGATCTTCAAAAAACTCTGAAAAACCTGATACCAAATCTGTTTTGGTAAACATGAGATAGATAGGAAAACGAATTTCTAATTTTTCCATCAATTCATCAATGCGTGAACGTATCGTTTTTGCATGCATAATACGTTCTTCATCAGTTTGTGATAGAAGATCTAATAAACTCATAGCAATAATGGCACCATTAATTGGGCGACGACGGCGATTACGTTTTAATAAGTTTAAAAACCCTTCCCATGCAGAACTATCAACCACTTTATGACTATCTTGTGTGGTATATCGACCCGCAGTGTCAATAAGCACAGCTTCATTGGTAAACCACCAGTCACAATTACGTGTTCCACCGACACCCTGTAGCGCTCCTTTACCAAACTGTTCCGCTAAGGGGAAATCCAGCGTCGAATTAATAAGAGCCGTTGTTTTACCTGAACCAGGCGGACCAATTATGATGTACCAAGGTAGTTCGTATAATGCTTTTTTACTGCCTCGGCCTTTAAACTTAAGCTTTTTTAACGTTGCTAAGGCTTGCGTGAATCGATCATTGATCAGATTCATTTCTTCTAATGTTTGTTCTGATGTCGCATCAGTTATTTGATTATCTTTTAAATCAGCAACGAGTTCATCGTTGTGCTTTTTATCTTGCATTTGTGAACGAAGATTATTTAATCCCCAGGCAACAAGAATAATCATAATTAAGATTAGACGTGCAATAGTACTTCCTAATGGCGCTGAATTACTTTCCCCAAACTTTATCATTGGTCCGACGAACCAAATAAGTAATGAAAGTACGATTAATCCAATAATGGAAATAACAACTCTATTTTTAAAAAACTCAACAATTTTTGACATGATTACAACTCGGTTAAATACTACTGCCAGATTTAAATCGTTTACCGCTCTGTTCAGGTTTATTGTTCGCGATATCTGTTAACTGTTGTGCTACAGGCGCTGATGATTGATATAACCAATAACGAAAACCCGAATAACTTAATAATAAAACCCCGGTAACCACACTTGCGACAACCCACATTGGAATATACTCAGCAAGTGAATTTTTCATGCGTCCTAAACCCTGCCAACTTGGAGATAATGAACGTTCATATTCTCCACGATGATTTCTAATAATTCTAAACAGCTCATCACGTATTTGTTCCAGTGACTCTTTGCCACGATGAACAACCCGATATTTTCCTTCGTATCCCAAACTTAAGAATATATAAATCATTTCTAATATAGATAAATTATCCGCAGGCATATCACGCATATGATCAAGAATTAAAAAGAACTTTTCTCCACCCGATGTTTCATTATGAAACATGCTTAATAATGTACGTTGAGTCCATGCGCTTTCTGCACCCCATGGTGTATTAAGTACAGCCTCATCTAATACGGTACATAAAATATAACGCGCAGATAAAACGACCTCTGGTTTTATCCCCTGCTCTTTCGCTTTTGTCTCAAACGCTTTTATTTCGTTAACCAAACGTTGATGCAAGCCACCTACATTAGGATGACTCATTGATTTATGTGTTTTCTCAAATACAGCTGTAAGCGTCGATGCTGCACTAACTAAAGGATTTAAACCTTTTCCTGTACGAAAATAAGCTGCCTGGCTATCGAAAGATGGTGCCGAGTTCGGCTTGTACGCTTGCTGCTGTGGACTAGATTCCGGTATTGCTTGATTAACGGGGGCTTGTGCTGGAGCATTACTGCGTCCACTAGGTCGAGGCCGCATAACAGTACGATCTGCTGCACCAGCAGGTTGGCGAAAAACGGTTTTGTCTGGATTATCTGTAGACATCGTTGCGTACCTATCTTTAATAGTGATCTATTAGAAAATTAACTAAATAATTACTGCCGGATAGCCCAAAGCTCTAACTCAAGCCCGGGGAAATCTCCGCCAATATGGAATGCAAAACCGCCTGAACTTTGTAATTCTTTCCAAAATTCACTTTGTTGCTCTAATTCAAAATAGGTATAACCAGAATGATATGGAATTTGTCTTGGTGCTACAGGTAATGCTTTTAACGGTATACCCGGCATAGCAGCATTAACAAGTTGTCGTATACGCTCAACCGGCCCAATTTTAACTTGTGCAGGCAAATGTGTACGCAATGTATTTTCTGGCATATCGGCTTTTACCGCTAAAACAAACATTGAATTTGTTATAAATGAACGATCAGGTATTTGAGCAACACGAATACCATAGTTTTTCTCAACCAACGCCAGTGATATCGCTGTTTGTTCATACACCATACTTAAGCACTGACGTAATGAGCTCATAACAGGAACAAATGTTTCTTGCAGGCTGTCGTGCAAATATTGTGGAAAAGCAGGAGGTCGTTTATTTTTCGCGACAAAGGTTGATAGCTCACCTATCATTTGCACTGACTCGGAGAATAATTGTTCTGGATGTAAACCTTGCACTTGTGATAAGTGAGTTGACATAGGTTCAAGTCGATTAACCAACTGCAACATCATATAATCAGCAACTTCAGCTGTACCGCCTTGATTTGAGTCTCCCATTCGGCCAGATATCGATTCACCTCGATGATGAAGCAAGCCAACCAGTTCAGATATAAAACCAGATAATTTTGGAGAGGCATTACAATCAAGACACGTTGGAATATATTGATCATCAAGCAAAATATTTTTATCTTCACGTGATTCTGCAATGCGTAAAAGTCCAATACACGCATAGCCACTTAAGTCATCAGTCTCAAGCAATAATCTGAATCGTAATTTACCTACATTGATAGAAATATTATCTCCACCATCAACGGTTACATCACGAATATCTTGTTCACTGGAATAATAACGGGCTAAGCCTTGCGCATCCTGTTCTGCAAGAACATCTACAGCACCAGGTCGTTTCACCGGTACAGCAAGGTAAACAATTGTATTATGTGTATTTTCAGGAACTTCAAAAACAGCAGGTGCATCGTCTATATTTGGAAAACTAAAGGGTGTTCCATCAGGAAATACGCCTTTGGCACTTATGACGGATATTTTCCCTAACTTTAATAACTCCTGATCAATTTCAAAATCATGTAAGCCCCAACCATAGGCGCCATAGGCAGAACACTTACCATCAACATAACGTTCAAAATAACGTTCTTGCTGCTGAAAATGCTGAGGGTTAAGGAACATACCTTCTGACCAAACAACTTTACTATTTAATGACATATGACTCTGCCTGTTTTATTTATTACTTCTTTAAAGATTTAAATTAATTTTCGACTACTTCACTTAGCATCTGGTTATTTTTTTGCTTGTGTCCCACCCAGATGAACAAGCTTGTTACCGGCAATCAATACATCTTCACTTGTACCTATAACATTGGTTGGTACAACAGGAATAAGTAACTTAAACGATGATTTTTTATATTGTAAAAACTCTGCATACAAACCGATGTAATGCGTTTCTTTATTTAACACAAAGTTTTCAACTCTGCTTTCACCTGGTTTAATTCGACGCAATATCTGTTTAGAAATCAAATCTGCGCCAATCACATCATTATCTTTTTCGTAAAGGTCTATAAAATTTGCTCGATTAAACATTTTTGCAGATTTTAACTGATACATCCTGATAAATAATGGCGATGGTTTTTTATCATCGTCAGGATTAACATCTGCATCAACTTTAAATTTAATTTCAAGGTCGGTATCCATATTAAAAAAGCCACCTACCGAGCTATTTATTGACGAGCAAGCAGGTAATAAAAAAACAAGCCCAGCTAAAACCATAACTTTATAAACCAGTGAACATTTCATATTCTTTCCATAAATAATTTATTAACTTTTTGTTTTACGTGCAATCGACAATTTTTGTAATTGCTCTTCATATGCCTGAACAAATTCATAGCCAAACAAATGTTGAAATGAGTTATCCATATCATCAACCAATTCATTGTAATAGTGTTTATATGAATCCCAGTTTTTAGCTTTACTCATTCCAGGAATTATTCCCGGCTTACTGAATTTCTCAAATCGTTGCTCAAGTACAGCAGGATCAAACCTGTTTAAAACTCCTTTAAAGGCTGTCCTGATTCCAGCTAATATTGCAACCTGGTGTTCTGCAATGCCTTCAAAACCTTCTTTTATCGCCTCAACTGGTTTTTTGTACGCGTTTCCATCTTTAAGGAACATGTTTTCAATTGCATCGTCTACTGTCGCAGAAAATTTTAATGGGTTATTTTCTACAGGCTGAATCGTTGTTACATTCATACGAAATTCATTTTTTATTGAGCTACGAGAACTCAAAACCTGCATCATCCCTGTTATTGTTTCACGAACCAATTCACCAACAACTGTATTAATTTCTATTACTTTCTCATCACTCAGGTTGTTTGCATCAAGGCCAAGCGCTTCAATTAATGATTGCTCATTAGATGTTGATGAACGATTAATGTTTTGTACACTTTTAGACGCTTGTGAAACCTGTGTGTTCTTTTCTATTTGTCGTTGCAAAGCATCCTTTTGCGCCTGTTTTTTAAGAATTTCAATTTCTGTAAGTATCTTTTCATTCGCTTTTTCTAAAGCACTTTTTTTATCAACGGCAAGTTTTTCATTAAAAGTATTTACTACGGAAGCTTCATTGCTAGCAAAATCATCTGTATTTATTTCTGGTGGTACGGATGCAAATAAATCACTTTCCCAATCTTCCGGGATGGCGCCTGCTTCAATATTAGAATTTGGCCAGCTTACGGCTTGTTGCATTGGATTAGCTTGATCAGATTGACTTGCCGATGAAAAGTAATTATTTTCCGGTTGAATTGCTTCTGGTATCTGACGCACATTGTTTAAAGCAGCTAAAGGATCTGTCTCTATTGGAGAAGAGTTAAAAAGTGCATCTGATTGGGATGAATGAGCTGAAAGTGGACTTGCAAAACTATCTATATTTAAATTTGCAGATGAAAAATAGTCTTGTTCGACAACCTGTTCTATTTGTTGTTCTGCAGGTTTAGGAATTGAATCGGGTATATTACTTGCGAATGGACCCTGACTTAAATTTTCTGCTTGATCATTTTCTGGCTGCCATACACTGGCCAAAAACTCGTAATCACCCAAGGAAAATTTATCTCCATCTTTGAGTGCAATTGTGTTTCCCTTACCAATGGGCTCAGCCGAACCATTTGAAAAAGTACCGTTCGTACTTAAATCAGTAATATAGTATTGACCGTTCTCAAAACTGATTTCGCTATGTTGTGATGATATAAAGCGCTCTTCATCTTCAAGCACCCATTCATTCTCAGAACTGCGCCCAATAGTCCCACCCTGATGAGCAAAGGTATGCGTTGCTTTTGTGTTTACCGCACTATCGGGTAGCTTTACTATAGATATGACTATCGACATACAAATATCATCCTGATAAACCGCTCAGTAACTAAAGTAAGTTACCGAATATCCTTATTGAAATTTGGTAGAACAAGATGATTGAACATCTTTACCAATTCAGCATTCCTGTATTCGCAGACATAATACAATGACAATCATTTTGTTCCAAGTCACTTTTGTAAATACTTGCATGAATTATATGTTCTTGAGTTGGCAAATTGGTAATAGACTATAAAGGTATAGGATGGAAATTGGCTTTAATAAGATATATCAAGATTAATAAAATATAATAAATACATTAAATTTATGTCTTTTTGTATATATTTTGCAATCTTGCTTTGACAATAGACCTACAATATTTTATAAATAGCATTCTTCAGTATTCCTGCGATGCTGAATTACTAGGAAGTAATATTTTGCTGGTGTGATTAGATTTTTACTCATACCTGAATAACAAGGACGTACAGATGCCATCTGAAGCAATAATTGATATTAGCAGTTTACTCGATCCTGTCTCTGAAGATAATCCTGTCGGAAATGATATCCGTGAAGATTCATCTCTCACATCAGTCTATTACACCATTAAAGATGCAAGAAACTCTGCACGCACTGCAGAACGCAATAGTATGTTTGATGGTGGTAGCTCAGAAGCAGATGAAAACTGGCGAAAAATTTTAGAGCTCGCCCCTGGCATCCTTAAAAATAATGCAAAAGATCTTGAAATTGCCAGTTGGTATACAGAAGCATTAATTCGACGTTATGGTTTTCCTGGTTTAAAAGCCGGCTTTTCAATTATTAAACAAATGATTGAAAAGTATTGGGATAATTTATACCCATTACCCGATGAGGATGGTATTGAAACACGTGTTTCCTCATTAACAGGCTTAAATGGTGAAGGTGCTGAAGGCGTGCTTATAGCCCCTATTCGTAATGCAAATATTACTGAAGATGTTCAACCCGGCCCCTTTAACTTTTGGCAATATACTCAAGCATTAGATATTCAAAAAATCACTGACGATAATAGTCGTGCAGAAAAAACCGATAAACTTGGTTTTAATATTGATGATATAGAGAACGTTGTTGCCGGTTCAAGTGAATCATTTTTCCTTGACCTGAAAAATGATGTTGTTGCCTGTTTAGCTGATTACCGTGATATCAGTAAAATGCTTGATGAACATTGCGGTACTATGGATGCGCCTCCTACAAGCAATATTATCAATACCCTCGAAGATACATTAGGTGTAATTAATCATATTGGTAAATATAAATTACCGGATGAATCATCTAATGAAGAAGAATTTAATGAAGATGGTACACCAGCAGAATCATCTTCCGAAGCAAAAGCAATTGGTGGTCCAATAAAAACACGCACTGATGCTTTTCGCCATTTAAACGAAATTTCAGATTTTTTTCGCAGAACTGAACCTCACTCACCTATTTCATACGCTTTAGAAAAAGCTGTTAAATGGGGTGATATGTCGTTAAGTGAATTAATGCGTGAACTGATTCCCGACTCTTCATCACTGAATTATTACAGTTCATTAACAGGTGTTAAAACAGATGAAGAACAATAGCCGCCAACATAACATGAGGTAAAGGATTATGGCTGATAGTATTCACGATAAACTTAAACGAGTACGTAAACCCCGCGTACATATTACATATGACGTAGAAACAAATGGTGCAGTTGCCGAAAAGGAAATTCCCTTTGTAATGGGCGTCATGGGTGACTATTCAGGTGACAATACTGAAAATAAAAAGCCCCTTAAAGATCGTAAATTTTCTCAAATTGATCGAGATAACTTTAATGAAGTTATGGGTAACGTTGCACCTGTAATTTCTATGAAAGTTGAAAACACACTTGAAGATGATGGTAGTGAAGTTTCAATCGATCTTGCTTTTAAAAGCATGGAAGATTTTGAACCCCATAAAATTATCGACAAAGTTGAACCTCTGAAAAAATTACTCGATACTCGTAATAAATTACGTGATTTATTAACAAAAGCAGATCGTTCTGATGATTTAGAAAAGATTCTGGAAGAAGTATTAAGTAATACAGATGCTATCACTTCACTATCAAGTGAATTAGGCGTTGATGACGACAAGGGTGATAAATGATGGCTAAGAAACAAGCAGCAGAAGCACAAGAAGCCGAAGCAACGGAAGTCAGTTTCCTTGAACAAGCTATCGGTGCAACTAAACAAACTTCTCGTGATGTAACAGAAGACCTGTTAAAAACATTAACCAAAGAAGCTATGAGCGGAACGGTTAAATGGGATAAAAACTTAACAGTGACAATCAATTCTGCTATTGCAGCAATTGATGAAGCAATGTCAAAACAACTTTCTGCAATTTTACAACATGAAAAATTACAAAAGCTTGAAGGTTCGTGGCGTGGTCTAAATCACCTGGTTATGAATTCAGAAACGAGTTCACAATTAAAAATTCGTATGCTTAACCTGAGTAAAAAAGAATTATCAAAAGATTTAGAAAAAGCCGTTGAATTTGATCAAAGCCAGACCTTTAAGAAAATTTACGAAAGTGAATTTGGTACTGCCGGTGGTGAGCCATACGCGGCGCTTATTGGAGATTATGAATTTTCAGGCCATCCGGATGACCTCGATTTATTAACGAACATGTCAAATATTGCTGCGGCAGGTTTCTGTCCGTTTATTTCTGCAGCAGCACCTGAAATGTTTGGTTTTGACAGTTTTACTGAACTATCTAAACCTCGTGATTTAGAAAAGATCTTTGATTCAGCTGAATATACTAAATGGCGCAGTTTCCGCGACAGTGAAGACTCTCGTTTTGTAACGTTAACAATGCCTCGTGTATTAGCACGTTTACCATATGGATCAGCAACTAAGCCTATTGAAGCATTCAACTTTGAAGAAGCAAATATGGATTCAGATGGTCGCCAATTAGAGAGTGATCATGATGAGTATTGCTGGATGAATGCAGCCTATTCTATGGGTACTACACTGACTAAGTCTTATGCAGAATATGGCTGGTGCACAAGTATTCGTGGTGCTGAAGGTGGCGGTAAAGTTGAAGGTTTGCCAAGCCACACATTCGTTAGTGATGATGGTGATGTTGATCAGAAATGTCCTACCGAAATTGGTATTACAGATCGCCGTGAAGCCGAATTAAGTAAATTAGGTTTCTTGCCATTATGCCATTACAAAAATACAGATTACGCAGTATTTTTTGGTGCGCAAACAACTCAAAAACCTAAGAAATTTGATGATCCAGATGCAACATCAAATGCTGAAATTTCAGCACGTCTTCCCTACATAATGGCAACATCTCGTATTGCTCATTTCTTAAAAGTTATGGCACGCGATAAAATTGGTAGCTTTATGGAAGCGTCTGATGCAGAAGAATGGCTAAACCGTTGGATTGCTAACTATGTAAATGGTAGCCCGGGTGCAAGTGCAGAAATGAAAGCACGCTTCCCATTAGCAGAAGCAAATGTTGAAGTTAAAGAAGTGCCAGGCCAACCAGGTGTATATAGTGCTATTGCATGGATGCGTCCCTGGTTACAAATGGAAGAGTTAAGTGCTTCACTTCGCCTTGTAGCGAATATTCCTAAAGCAGGATAATTAAATTAACAGGGGATCTTTATAGATCCCCTGTTATTTAAAAAATGGATTTTTTGTGTCAGCTTCTAGTAGTCAAACATTACCCTTGCCGTTAAGTGCAGCAATTCCTGCTATAAATTTTGATGATATTCTAAATACTCCATCCTATATAACCAATCTTGATGAATTTCTTAATGAAGAGGATGATCTAAAGGCACTATCATATTGGATAATTGAACGTGAAAATCCTGAACATATAAAATCTAAAGAAAATATTATTAATGCCATTAGTAGAAATATTGCAGACATTGATAATTTAATAAATGACCAGTTAAATGTCATTATTCATAATGAAAAACTTCAAAAACTGGAATCTTCATGGCGAGGACTTTGGTATCTGGTTGTTCAGGCTGAAGGTGCTTTAAATATAAAAATAAAAGTTCTTGATGTCAGTTGGAATGAAATAGTTAAAGATATTGCCCGATCACTTGAATTTGATCAAAGCCAGTTATTCCAAAAAATTTATAGTGAAGAATATGGAACACCAGGCGGTGAACCTTATGGCGTTTTAATTGGTGACTATGAAATAAGTCATCGTATATCAAAGAAACATCCTCATGACGACATTGCAACGCTTGAAGGATTGTCTCAGGTTGCAGCAGCCGCATTTGCACCATTTATAGCAGCGGGATCATATGAGTTATTTGGTCTGGATAATTTTTCAGCTTTAGCGACACCATTAAATTTACGAACTGTTTTTTCCCAAAAAGAATATTTAAAATGGAATTCATTACGAGAAAAAATTGACTCTCGTTTTATTGGATTAACCGTGCCTAGAATACTCATGCGGTTACCCTATAGAACAACACCCGGTTCATATAAGGGTGTCTTCTTTTATGAAAAACCTTCATCAAATGAACATAATAACTATCTCTGGGGGAATGCAAGCTACGGTTTTGCATCAATACTTATTCGAGAATATGCGAATGTAGGTTGGTTTGGTCATATTAGAGGCGTTCCCAGAAATCAAATTGCAGGAGGCCTGTTAACAAATTTACCGGTTGATTGCTTTGAAACAGATGCAGAGAACATTGCGCATAAACCTGTAACAGATGTGATTATTTCTGACACCAAAGAACGTGAGTTAAGTGACCTTGGATTGATACCGCTATGTCAGTGTTATGATATTCCCTTTGCGGCATTTTATAATAACCAATCTTTGCAGAACCCTCAGATTCATGAATCAAAAGAAGCTAATATTAACGCTAAATTATCCGGTATGTTACAACATGTGCTGTGTGGTTCACGTATAGCACATTATATAAAAGTAATGATCCGCGACAAAATCGGTTCGTTTGTAACCGCAAATGATTGTGAAGATTATCTACGTGACTGGCTATTCAAATATACAACAGGACGTGATGATTTAGACTGGGAAGAACAAGCACGTTACCCATTAAAAGAAGCCGCAGTACAAGTAAAAGAACATCCTTCAAAACCAGGAAGTTATTTGTGTGTTATACATCTAAAACCACATTACCAACTTGATCAAATGGTGTCTGAGCTTGAACTCGTAACAGAATTAGCACAATCCGGAAAATAAAATGGCGCGAGTAGATAAAAAGAAAAAGCTTCGCCCATCTATTCTTGATCGTTTATTTGATGATGAGCCAGATAACAAGCATGACATTGATCATGGGCAACATCAGAAACTAAAACAATTACGCGGCAGCGTAAGACGTGATCTGGAAAGTTTAATGAATGCTCGTTTCCGGGTAATGGAACCTGCCGAAGAATATCATGAACTTGAAAAATCATTATTGAATTATGGATTACCTGATTTAGCAACCATTAACATTACAGATTTAGATAAACGTAAAGAATTTACATCTAAGATGGAAACAATATTAAAAGAATTTGAACCCCGATTTAAAGATGTAAATGTTTCTTATCTCGATAATAAAGATGATGCAGACAGGACTCTGCGCTTCAGGATTGATGCGACGCTATATGCTGATCCGTCACCTGAAATTGTCATTTTTGATTCGATTCTCGAACCCGTAACAAGAAATATAAGCATAGAAGAAGCATAAAATGGCTGATGAATTACTCCCCTACTACGAAAAAGAACTGGCCTTTATTCGCCAGCTTGGTGCTGAATTTGCGGATGAACATCCAAAAATTGCCGGGCGTTTAGGTATTAATACTGACACTATAGATGACCCTCATGTATCTCGTTTAATTGAAAGTTTCGCGTATATGAATGCGCGTATCCAACATAAAATAGATGATGATTTTCCAGAATTGTCTGATGCGTTATTAAATGTGTTATTTCCACATTACCAACGCCCTATTCCTTCGATGTCGATCGTACATTTTAAAGCAGACGAAGAACAACTGGAAAGCACATATAGACTCGATAAAGATACATTATTGGAAACAGAACAATTTCAAGGGGAAACAGTTCGCTTTTCAACCGTTTACGAAACTGATCTTTTACCTATTAAAGTTAAATCTGCTTCACTAATGGGACGACCATTTACTACTCCAGGTTCAGCTGATGTTAAAGGGGCTGGTGCAGTACTAAAGATATCACTCGAAACTTTTAATGAAGAAATTACTTTTTCAGATATTGAATTTAATAAAATTCGATTCTATTTAAAGGGGCAACCACAATATGTTAACCCTTTATATCAGAAACTTTTAAATGGCTGCAAAAATGTTGTAGTAAGCTTATCTGAAACAGATGGCAACCCAATCTTTATCGGAAAAAATGCCATCAAGCCTGTTGGCTTTGAAAGCAATGAAGGAATATTACCTTATCCAGACTCATCATTTATTGGATATAGGTTGTTAACAGAATATTTTGTATTTCCAGAAAAATTCATGTTCATTGATTTTACAGGCATAAAAGAGAAGCTGCCTAAACATGCAGCCAATACTCTCGATCTCTATATTTATCTTGATTCATCTGACGTTGAACTTGAACACAATATTACTGAAGAAACTTTTGTATTAGGTGCATGTCCCGTTGTAAATTTATTTAAACAACGTGCTGACCCAATAAAACTTGATCATACACAAATAGAATATCAAGTTGTACCCGATTCTCGTCGTCCAATCGGCTATGAAGTTTATTCTGTTGATAAAGTTACCGCATCCACATCAACGGGTGAAGATATTGATTACCATCCATTTTATGGTTTAAACCATGAACATCAGGATGCAGAAAATCATGCCTTCTGGTTTGCTAATCGACGTGCTTCAAAAATGAGTAATTCTGAGCGAGATGAAGGTACCGATATTTTCCTTAACTTTGTTGATTTGGAATTTAATCCTAATATTCCAGAAGATCGAACACTGACTATTCAAACAACATGCAGTAATCGAGACTTACCTGCCAAATTACCTTTCTCAGCAGATCAACCACAACTTCAAGGCGTAGATTGTGCGCCACCTTGTGAAATAATTCATTGCTTAACTCAACCTACTCAGACAGTTAGAGCGCCATTACGAAATCATGCTCGTTGGCGTTTAATTTCTCACTTGAACTTAAATCACTTATCTATAACGGGTGGAGGTGATGCAACACAAGCATTAAAAGAGATATTACGTCTCTATGATTTTAAAGAATCATCGGTTACAAGAGCACTAATTGAATCCATTGATACCGTGAAAGCAAGACCAATAAGTTCACCGCTTACTATAGATGGTCATGCAACAATGTGTAGAGGTATAGAAGTTGAGATTGAGCTGGATGACAGGCAATTAACAGGCAGTAGTGCATATTTATTTGCATCAGTACTGGAGCATTTTTTTGGGCTCTATTGTTCAATAAACTCTTTTACTCGTGTATTAGTCAAAGAAAAAAGCAAAGAAGGTTATTTAAAAAAATGTCCACCACGAGCTGGCGAAAAAATACTTCTATAATTAATAAATTATCTGAAGCCCCATATGATTTTCGTTTCTCACAGGCTGTTCGCTTGTTGGAACGTTCTGCTGTGTATGGAAATAAGATAAAAGATGGACAATACTTATTCAACAAACAACCCGTTGCACAATTTACTCCGCCAAATACTGAGACTATTCGGTTCAGTTCTAATCATGCTTTAAATTTCTCATCTTCTGAGATTTCAAAAATATCTAAAAACACCAATGCAAAAGGCAAAATAAAATGGGACTTATCCGTTAATTTCATGGGTTTAACGGGGGCTCAAGGTGTTCTCCCCTTCCATTATACTGAAATGGTGTTAAAACGACTTAAAATGAAAGATGAGTCGTTATCTGATTTTCTTGATCTGTTTAATCATAGAACCATTTCATTATTCTATCAGGCATCTAATAAATATAAATTACCAATTGAGTATGAAAGAAAAAAACTTAACCCGCCTGCAACAAAAGTTCGTGATGATCATTCTCAAGTATTACTATCATTAATAGGCTTAGGTACAAAAAACTTAAACAACCGTCTTTATATTCGTGATGAATCTTTATTTTATTACAGTGGCTTATTATCACAACAAGTTAAAACAACATCAGGGCTAAAGCAAATATTACGAAGCTATTTTAATATACCTGTAGAAATTAATGAATTTATAGGGCAATGGCAGGACCTAATCGAGGATGTAAGAACTCGTTTACCAGGAAAAGACGAACCAAATGGACAAAACAACCGTTTAGGACGTTCTGTAATGTTGGGTAAAAAAGGTTGGTTTGCACAAGGGAAAATAAATATTATCCTCGGCCCTCTAACAAAAGAACAGTTGCAAATATTTTCACCGGGTACAAAAGCTCTCAAGGCCTTAAATGAGATCGTACAAATATATGCGGGTATGGAATTCAGTTATGACTTTATTATCAAAGTAAAACGTTCTGACATTCCAGAAAAAATACAATTAAGCAGTAATAAACCTCCAGTCATGGGATGGAATACATGGTTATCATCATCTGCAAGTGAATCTGTACAAAATAATGAGACGCTGGAAATAAAAACATCATCTAGTCGCATCAATTAAAATAAACATAAGGGATTATTAATGATTACAATAGATTTAAAGTCACTCGTTGGAAAACTTAACGAGCCAACAAGGAATGCTCTCGAAGGTGCCGCAGGTTTATGTTTGTCACGTACACATTACAATGTGGAAATAGAACACTGGTTATTAAAACTTCTCGAAATCCCTGATAGTGATTTACTGGCATTACTTGATAAATATGAAATTGATTATGGAAAACTGACTCAGGATCTCAATAAAGAACTCGATATTATTAAAACAGGTAATACTCGAGCACCTGCACTATCACCTGCTATTGTCGATCTCGCCAAGAATGCATGGATGTTAGCCTCAGTAGAGTATGGGCATCCACAAGCAACATCAGCCCATGTATTAGCCGCATTAATGCTTGATGATAGCCTTCGCCGTTCTACAGAAGCATCATCAGGTGAATTAAAAAAAATCCAGCCCGAATCATTACGCGTAGTCGTTGGCTCAATAGTGGGCAGTACCAGTGAATCATCCAGTGTTGATATTGGTGACACTTCTTCCTCTGGTGCTCTCTCTATGCCCAGTAAGACTCCATCTCTTGATAAATTTACTGTTAACCTCACAGAAGCAGCACAGCAAGGAAAAATTGATGCTGTATTAGGACGTGACGAAGAAATAAGACAAATTATTGATATTCTTATTCGTCGACGTCAAAACAATCCAATTTTGACCGGAGAAGCAGGTGTAGGTAAAACAGCCGTTGTTGAAGGTTTTGCATTACGTATTGCATCCGGTGATGTGCCTGAACCACTAAGAGACGTATGTGTACGCAGTCTTGATTTAGGTTTGTTACAAGCAGGTGCAAGCGTTAAAGGTGAATTTGAGAATCGCTTAAAATCGGTTATTGCAGAAGTTAAAGCCTCTCCACAACCTATTATTATGTTTATTGATGAAGCCCATACTCTCATCGGTGCAGGTGGTAAAGAAGGCCAGGGTGATGCCGCTAATCTATTAAAACCTGCATTAGCACGTGGTGAGTTGCGTACCATTGCAGCGACAACATGGGCAGAATACAAAAAATATTTTGAGCGAGATCCTGCCCTTACCCGTCGTTTCCAGGTTGTAAAAATAAAAGAGCCGGACGAAGAAAAAGCTGTAAATATGATGCGCGCAATATCTGTTATGTTAGCCAATCACCATGGTGTACGTATTATGGATGAAGCCATTGTTGATTCTGTAAAATTATCTACACGTTATATTACTTCTCGCCAATTGCCTGATAAATCTGTCAGCCTGCTTGATACCGCTTGCGCTAGAGTTTCATTAAGCCAAAGCGCAACTCCAGCATCTATTGAAAACACACGCCGCCTGATTGAACAAACAGAAACAAATATCACTTCTTTAGAAAGAGAAAATGCAACCTTAGGGAATTGTGAAGAACGTATAAAAGAACTACAAGTAAATAAAATATTACTTGAAGCCACATTAAAAGAACAAGATGAACAGTGGGACAAAGAGAAAGATAAAGTTGTTCAGATACATGCTTTGCAAAAGAAAATAGAAGTTGATTTTAATGCTAAAAAATTATCTACGGAAGAACAAAAGAAAGATGATGCACCTCAACTCTTAAATGATAAAGAACGCACTAAAATTAAAAAAGAATTACTAAAACTCATGGATGAACTAACCGATATCCAGGGAGATCAACCATTAATTCAGGTTAATGTAGATAGTCAGGCTATTGCAGAAGTTGTTGC
>JAGLTQ010000049.1 GCA_023135195.1 Gammaproteobacteria bacterium
AGGTAAAATAATCTTTGTCTTTACGGTGAATTCCAGGCTGGCCCATCGTGATATGTGTTTGCGAAGAGGGGAATTCATGATGAGTTAAAGACGCTGCTTGTAAATCTTTCACTGCAGCTAATTCTGATGCAGCTTCACCCGCTGGTAATTTACCGATAATTTGTTCAGCTAAAGATTCTGCTTTTTTTCTGTCGACATCGCCAACGATAGTCACTAATGCATTTTTCGCGACATAATATTTTTTATAAAAACCCATTAAATCATTACGACTTAAAGCCTTAACACTTTCTTCTGTTCCAATACCGGGTATTGCATAAGGATGCTCTTTATATAGCCCTTTATAAAAAGTTTCACTGGCAATGGTGCCTGGCGATTGTTTACGACTTTCAAAACTGATTAAGCGTTGTTTACGTACACGTTCAAGTTCTTTTTTATCAAAGGTAGGAGCATTAATAATTGCTTGCATGGTCGCAATTGATTTAGATAACCATTTTTCATCCGTTAACGATCTTAAACTAATTTCAGCATTGTCTTTAGATGCACTTGAACCAAAGCGCGCACCAACACTATCAAAACGTTCCGATATGTCATCAACCGTTAATATCTTCTCACCCAACAATGCACCATGACTCATTAAACTACTTGTTAAACTGGATAATCCTGGTTTATTACCGTTGCGAATACTGCCCGCATCAAAAACAGCTTTAATATCAATCATGGGTAATTCTGGTGCATAAACATACAAAACTCTCACGCCATTTTTAGTTTGCCATTCTTGTATGTTTACAGTCTTACTGGATTTAATTGTGTTAACTTCTTTTGATGCTGTATCAGGCAAAAGAACAAAAATCAATGCTGCAATAATAACGAGCGCATAAATAATTAAAGCTTTTCTATTCATAGGTAACATTTTTTTACTCTTTGTGATGTTCTAAAATTAATGACGGCCTGTAGATCCGGCTCGATGATTTTTTGTAGTTAACGGTTGGGGATCTAATACGGCAACCGTTAAGGTGTCTTTAACAAGATATTTTTTTGCCACTTGCTGGATTTGTTCTGCTGTCACCTGACGAATACGTTTTGTATAAATATCATTTAACTGCCAGTCTAAGCCAACTGTTTCTAACATACCGATTTGCATTGCCTGATAAAAAACAGAATCTTTTTCATATACCTTTTCTGCTATCGTTTGCGCTTTAATTCGTTCAAGTTCTTTTGCGCTAACTAATTCAGTTTTTATTTTTTCGATTTCTTTATTAATCGCATCTTCAAGTTGTTTAACGCTATAACCTGCTGCAGGTGTCCCATCAATTAAAAACAGTTCGTCCAGGCGTGAAAAAATACCGTAGCCTGTATCTGCACTGACTGCAATTTGCTGTTTGCGCACTAAAGATTTAGAAAAGCGCGAACTGCTACCACCGCTTAATACATAAGCTAAAACATCCAATGCATAAGGTTCCCAATCTTCTTTTGCCGTTTTATATGACGGTACTTTGTAACCCATTAACATATACGGCAAACGTGCCGGCGCTTTTACTGTTATACGACGTTCACCTTTTTGCTCAGCATCTAAACGCGGTTTTGTTGATGCAATATTTGATGGTTTAAGATCTGCAAAATATTTTTTTGCTAATTCAAATACATCAGCTGCATTAACATCACCTACTACAACAATTGTTGCATTATTAGGTGCATAAAATTTTTCATACCAACGCCTTAAATCTTCTACCTGTAAATTTTCTAAATCATTCATCCAACCAATAATCGGCTGATGATAAGGATTATTTGTATAGGCTGTGGCATAAAATTGTTCTGAAGTTAGGGCGCTCGCTTTATCTTCTGTTCGCATGCGGCGCTCTTCTATCACTACGGCTAACTCTTTTTTAAATTCTTTTTCCGGCAAGGTCAGGTTACGCATACGATCCGCTTCCATTTCAAAGCTGACTTTTAAGCGACTCTTTTCTAACTGTTGAAAATAGGCAGTGAAATCTTTGCCTGTAAATGCATTTTCACGGCCACCATTTTCAGCAATGATTCGTGAAAACTCACCAGTAGGGTATTTTTTAGTACCTTTAAACATCATGTGTTCTAAAACATGCGAGACGCCGGTAATACCGCTATGCTCATAACTGGAGCCTACTTTGTACCAAATCTGAGAAACAACGATTGGCGCACGGTGATCTACTTTAACCAAGACCTTCATTCCGTTTGCCATTTTAAATTCATGTACTTCCGAAGCGGCTAAAACCCCACTTCCAGCTAACACACTCGTTAGGTACAACGTCGCAAAACCCAATAACCGTATTCTCATTAACCCTGATCCTTTTCTTGCTTTAATTTTATATTTAGCCATAAATAACTATTTTTCTACCTCGTCATTGCATACCCGAACCAAGTGACAAAGTGCCCCTGGGGTGCAGGAATGATAATAACTGTGGCAATCTCATGATATGCAACTCTTTTCTGGAGATTGCTTCGCTTCGCTCGCAAAGACAGAGTGAAAAGTAAATGGTAGAATTGTATTTTATTCTACCTATAAAGATAACCGTTTCTACGACCTATAGATCAATGTTTAGTTTCCGAAAATCAGAAAAAACCCCAAAATCTCAATCTGAAGACGTATCTAAAGATACCTCCAACGATCAAACTCAGTCCCCAGAGCAAACTGCTGGTTTTTTCTCCCGACTTAAGCAAGGATTAAGTCGAACTCGCCATGGTTTAACCGATGGTTTAGCCAATGCCGTGCTTGGTGCTAAAACCATTGATGATGACTTAATGGAGCAAATCGAAGATCTCCTGATCACAGCCGATCTGGGAATGGAAGCAACGACTCGCATTAGCCAAAATTTACTACAAAAAGTCTCTCGAAATGAATTAAAAGATCCTCAGGCATTATTTGTGGCTTTACATGACGAGATGCAGGCTATTCTTGTTCCCTGCGAAAAGCCCTTAGTTATTCCAAAACAAGATACACCTTTTGTTATTCTCGTTGTTGGCATTAATGGTGCTGGCAAAACAACCACCATTGGTAAACTAGCAAAACGACTGCAAAATGAAGGTAAATCCGTCATGTTAGCGGCTGGTGATACCTTTCGTGCCGCTGCAGTTGAGCAACTGCAAGTTTGGGGTGAGCGCAACAATATTCCTGTTGTTGCACAACACGATGGAGCTGATAGTGCTTCAGTTATTTACGATGCCCTGGAATCTGCCCGCTCAAAAAATATTGATGTAGTAATTGCCGATACAGCAGGACGTTTACATACCCAAACCAACTTAATGGAAGAGTTGAAGAAAGTTAAACGGGTCATGGGTAAAATTGATGAATCTGCTCCACACGAAGTAATGCTGGTTCTTGATGCTGGCACTGGGCAAAATGCCTTAAACCAGGCCGAACAATTTAATAAAGCAATGCAACTCACCGGAATCAGTCTCACCAAACTCGACGGTACAGCTAAAGGTGGGGTTATTTTTGCCATTGCCCATAAACTTGGCCTGCCCATTCGCTTTATTGGTGTAGG
>JAGLTQ010000005.1 GCA_023135195.1 Gammaproteobacteria bacterium
AACAGAGACCGAGCAATTATCGAGGAGCGGTAGCTTCAGCCTGACGCGGTATTAATTCATATCACTAATATTGTATGTAACTCACAGCTTTGTCGCCCTAATATACCCTCCAGATACAACAGTTTGAGGGGCACTATGAGGCGACCTACATTGACTGAACTTACCTGAATACTTATACTTATCATGAGATGATAAGATAGGGATGTCTATGAAACGCGATTCAGGTTTAAATGTACTACTGGAATTAAATGGTACGTCATATTATGAAGATAATGGATATTGGCACAAAATAGAAGCTTGGCTTGTTGATGTAACTCTTGAACGACCACATGGTATTCGATATTGCTTGACGTTGCATGATAACCACAATCAGCGCATTTTTGGTATTGATAATGCTCACGCTATTTCTGTACCAAATAAACGAAGATATAGTGGTCGAATAACAGAATATGATCATGTGCATAAGACAATTAATGATAAAGGTACACCGTATCATTTTAAAAATGTAGAACAACTCATTGAAGATTTTTACACACGAATGAATCAAATTCTCGATGAGTTTAAATAGAGGTAATACAATGAATATTTTAAAAGTGGGTATTATGCCAAGAGAAGCATTTCAGAAACGAGTTATAGATATAGCTGCTGGGCGATATAAACCTAAACGAGGTGAACCAAAAGTATGGTTTAGTTCTATGAAGTCACTGGCACAAATACTTAATGAAAGTAATGTACAGCTACTTAAATTAATTGAAGAAAAAAAACCTGAAACACTGAAACAACTCGCAGAATTATCCGGTCGCCAGGAAAGTAACCTAAGCCGCACACTAAAAACACTAGAACGTTATGGTATTGTTAAATTAATAAAACAAAAGCAAAGTCGCGCAATAAAGCCTATAGTAAAAGCAATAGAATTCAATATTTATTATGCTGCTTAATACTGTTACGTAGTACCACTATGATTCGAAAATAACTACAAGCCCTGAAACGTCAACTGAAAGTTTGACGCAGGATTATCAACTTAAATAAATATTTCATCCGGGGAAATAGATTCAAGTTCACCTTTCTTATAAGCAGCTAATCTAGATTCTGCTTCTTTAGCCCAAAGTTGATCTAATGCACTATCTGATTTATCCAGGCTGCGATAAGAGAATCAACAAGCTCGGCTTTTTCTAATGGTTGAAGAGCGATTGCTTCTTCTAATATATCTTTTGGAGTTGCCATGAGGTCACCTTTAAATCACATGAAATGATTATAGCAGACATGTAAGTTTTTGATTTAATACTTAACCTCCATAATGTAGGTCATAATCGTAGTACCCCTCATATGAAATATATTTGGAGGGTGTTAATCTGATACCCTGAATTAAACTCGTCATTCCGGTCAAGCAAAGCGCGAACCGGAATCCAATATTATTAGCCACGGAAACACGGAAAGAATAAAAGAAAAACAATAAAAACTTTTGACCTGTCCGTGTACTTCCGTGTCTTTCCGTGGCAAAAAACTAATGAAAGAAGAGTAAAATGAAAAATCTCTGGAACGAAGAAGAATTTAAAAATATTAATAATGATGTTGAAGCACGTGTTTATTCATCACGCTTACTAGGTGAAGACAAGTCCTTAGTTTTACATGGCGGAGGCAACACCTCAGTCAAAGTCACCGAAAAAAACCTCTTTGGTGAAGAACAAGAAATACTTTACGTCAAAGGAAGCGGCTGGGATCTTGAAACCATTGAAGCAGAAGGTTATGCGCCTGTACATCTGGATCATTTAAAACGATTGGCAGAACTATCATCACTCCCCGATCCTGAAATGGTGAATGAGCTGGTGACTCATATGACACGGGCTTCGGCACCAACACCTTCAGTTGAAGCTATTTTGCACGCCATCATCCCACATAAATTTGTTGACCATACTCATGCCGATGCCGTGGTAACCATTACTAATTCACCGGATGGTGAAGAAAAAATTAGGCAAGTATATGGTGAGCAAGTCATTGTTGTTCCTTATGTTATGCCCGGTTTTGATCTTGCCCGTGTTTGTGCAGAACAACTTCGTGATAACCTCAACTCAAATACTATCGGAATGGTTTTATTAAACCACGGAATTTTTTCATTCGGTGAGAGCGCAAAACAATCTTATGATCGAATGATTGATCTAGTTCAAAAGGCAGAAAATTATTTACAGAAACAAGGTGCCTGGGAACTTGAAATCGGTTCAGTTCCAGTTGCAAATAATCCGGGAATAAAATTAGCGGGTTTACGACAACAGGTATCTGACGTTGCAGGTCATGCAATGATCATGTCACGTCATTCTGATACGAAAACAATGAGCTTTGTAACCAGAACAGACTTGAACATTATTGCCAACCAAGGACCTGCAACCCCCGATCATGTGATTCGAACTAAACGTTTACCAATGATGGGAGGAGACATAAATGCTTATGTAAGTGAATACCAAAAATACTTTAATGAAAATGAACCGTTGGCTAGTGAACGAAAAACCATATTAGATCCTGCTCCCCGAGTTTTACTTGATGCAGAAATAGGGATGTGTACCGTTGGCCGTTCGATCAAAGATGCAAACATTGTTGCGGATATATATAAACACACTATGCGAACCATTCAACGTGCAGAATTATTAGGCGGCTATCGTGCCTTACCCGCAAAGGATATTTTTGATGTTGAGTACTGGGATCTTGAACAGGCAAAATTAAGTAAGTCGGGGAAATTACCACCGTTTAGTGGAGAAGTTGCCCTTGTGACGGGTGCAGCATCGGGAATAGGTAAAGCCTGTGTCGATTCTTTGCTTGCGCGTGGTGCCACAGTTGTGGGACTTGATATTAATCCAGATATCAAAACGAACTACAATCGTGCTGACTACCTAGGCATTATCTGTGATGTAACGTCAGAAAAAGCACTTGCTGATGCACTGGAACAAACGGCTAATTCTTTTGGTGGACTAGATATGTTGGTTCTTAATGCTGGCATATTTCCTGGGGGATGTAAGATCGCTGAATTGAAAATGCAAGAATGGCGCAAGGTGATGGCCGTTAATCTTGATGCAAGTTTAGCTTTAATGACTGTTTCACATCCCTATCTTTGTCTTGCTCCGAACGGTGGTCGCGTTGTTGTTATTGGTTCTAAAAATGTTCCCGCACCAGGCCCCGGTGCTGCTGCATATTCCGCTTCAAAAGCCGCTTTAAACCAGGTTGCTCGTATTGCCGCGATGGAATGGGGTGAGGATAATATTCGTATCAACTCAGTACATCCAAATGCCGTCTTTGATACAGGTATCTGGACAGAAGAAGTCCTAAACTCACGTGCTAAACATTATGGACTCACGGTAGATGAATACAAAACAAATAATATTTTAAAAACCGAAGTGACCAGTCATGATGTTGCCGAATTAGTAGCAGAAATGTGTGGCCCATTATTTGCCAAGACAACGGCTTCACAAGTCCCCATTGATGGTGGAAATGAACGAGTAATTTAAAGGTTTTTACCTTATCCGTGCCCCTCCGTGTCTTTCCGTGGCCAAAAAATAAAGAAAATTAAGCCACGGAACCACACGGAAAAACACGGACAAAACCAATACAAAATATCAGTTAAGCAAAAAAATAAGAATGCTTGGTGGATTCTTGTCTTTGCGATGACTGCATGGACACAGTGTACCAAGCATTCTAAACTTGCGAGCAAAACATTATGGTCTTACTGTAAACGAATACAAAACAAATAATGTTTTAAAGACTAAAGTGACCAGCCATGATGTTGCCGAATTAGTAGCAGAAATGTGTGGCCCATTATTTGCCAAGACAACGGCTTCACAAGTCCCCATTGATGGTGGAAATGAACGAGTAATTTAAAGGTTTTTACCTTATCCGTGCCCCTCCGTGTCTTTCCGTGGCCAAAAAATAAAGAAAATTAAGCCACGGAACCACACGGAAAAACACGGACAAAACCAACAAAAAACGACCCCTTCATATAAGAGAACAATAATGACAAAAAACCAAAATGTAACAGGCATTGAAACACTAAGATGGAAAGATGGTTGTTTAGAAATGATCGATCAACGTATCTTACCAGCCAGTTTTGAATATATTAAGTATGATTCTGCTGCAAGTGTTGCCGATGGAATCCGCTCAATGGTTGTACGTGGGGCTCCCGCAATTGGTTGTGCAGCG
>JAGLTQ010000050.1 GCA_023135195.1 Gammaproteobacteria bacterium
GTTGCTGGAATTAGGCAATGATTTAAGCAATCTGGATTTGTTGAATGACATTTTTCGCACCATGCATAATGTTAAAGGTGCATCACAACTAACTGGGCTGGATAAAATAGCCCGCTTATCACATCGTCTTGAAGATTTGCTGGATTTATTACGGCAGGGAAGCAAGCAGACAACACAAGAACTTGTGCACCTGTTAATTACCGGCCGAGACAGAATAGTTGAGCTTGTTTCTGAACTTGAAACCTCGCAAGAAGAACAGTCATCGGTTGATGAATTGATTGAAAAATTAAGCCTTCAAATTAATACAGATGAAAAAACAGAAACAGCGCCAGACTTAACAGCAGCGCAAGAAATTAATATAGATACAACAGCTACAACAGCTACAACGACAAGCACTGATGACGAAGAACATGATCAGGAATTATTTGGTATTTTTATTGAGCACTTGAAAGAACAGTTTAGTGTTTTATCAACGGCCTCAGCTCAGTTTAAACAAGTAGTGCCGGATATTGAACATGTACAGGAATGTAAGGATGCAGTGAATCATCTTAAATCTTCTGCAAATTACATGGGCTACGATGAATTAAATGGTTTCTTTGCTAATTGGGCTTCTTCACTTGAAGAAGCTCGAGTAGATTTAGCAAATGGTAATGAGGCCTTTGTTGATTTTATGGATGTCTATCTTGATGATTTGGTTAAACGTTATCCTCAACTTGCCGAATTTAAAACGTCAGCTTATGCAGATCGACAAGAAGTTATACCCGAACAAAAAGAAGAAGTTATACCTTCACCGGTAGAAGATGTTGTTGAGCAAGCAGCAGAAAATATTACACCACCTGCTACACCCGCAGCGATTATTAACCTCTCGTTATTAAATGACTTTATAGATGAGTCCAGAGAACACCTGGATGAAATGGAGTCACTTCTCCTTCAATTAAATAGTGATCTTGGCAACCTGAATTTGTTAAATGACATATTCCGTACCATGCATAATGTTAAAGGTGCATCACAGTTAACAGGCCTGGATAAAATATCACGTTTGTCACATCGGCTTGAAGATTTGCTGGACTTGTTACGTCAGGGCAATATGCAAACCAATAGTGAGATTGTTAACCTGTTAATTTCAGGTCGTGATCGTATTGTTACTTTGGTCTCGGAACTGGATTCAAATGAAGAAGAGCAGTCATCTGTTGATGACTTAATTGAGCAATTAACATCATTAATTTCTACTGGTGCTATTGCAACTACAGCAGTATCCGATGAGGCTCAACAGCCTTCTATTTCTGCATCGACACAGGCAAAAACTGACTTAGATTATGAAGAAGAAAATGATAAAGAATTATTCAGTATCTTTATTGAGCATTTAGAAGAACAATTCAGTTTTTTATCATCCGCTCTGTCTCATTTTAAACTTGTCCCTATTGATGATGACCATTTACTGGAGTGTAAAGATGCCGTTGACCGTTTACGCTCTTCAGTAAACTATATGGGTTACGATGAATTATTAACTGTATTTTCCAACTGGTCTTTAGCACTTGAAGACGCGCGTAAAGAATTGCTGAGTGGCGATGTTGATCTTGTTTTTATGGAAGTTTACCTGGATGAATTAGTTCGCCATTTCCCTGTATTGGGAGATCTTAGTATTCCTTCTTTTTCTGATACTAAAACACCCGATAAAATTACCACAGAATATATTCCAGCCGCTAAACCTGCGCCAGTAGATGAGCCTCAAAGTGAAAAGGTTGCTGAAGTTATAAAAGAAAAAACAATGGCGAATAAAACGCAGGATAATCAACTGGTTAATCGTTTAAGTAATGCGTTAGATGCGTCTTTACAGAAAGTTTCAGACAGTGAATATGAAACTTTAAACAGTGTTTTTGATGAGTTGGTAACACCAGAAAATAACGATAGTAAAAAATTGGCTGCGGCAAAGAAAAATGCAATAGACGCAGCGAAAAAATTATCACCAAGACAGCAAAAAGCAGAGCAACTGAGAGCTAAAGAACAGGAAAACAAAGGCAAAAAAATCAAGAAAACCATGCGTGTAGATGCTGACAAGATTGATGCTTTAATGAATCAGGTGGGTGAGTTGGTTGTAGATCGTTCTTACTTCTATCAATTATTTAATGAAATGCGTGATATGCAACAGTACCTTAAGGAAATGTTGGGTAACGAACAACAAAAAGAACTTAAGCAGTTTCGTGCTTTCACTTATCGTTTGAGTGAAGCGATATCATCATTAAGTCGTACTTCTAACGAGCTTCAGGAAGGCGTAATGAAAATGCGTATGTTACCTATATCGCATTTGTTTAATCGTTATCCCCGTCTGGTGCATGACTTAACCATGAACATGGGTAAAAAAGTTGAGCTTATTTTACGTGGTGAAGAAACAGAACTGGATAAGATGATTGTTGAAGAAATATCTGATCCACTTATTCATATTATTCGTAATGCGATCGACCACGGTATTGAATCGGCTGAAGAACGTTTAAGAGCAAATAAACCCGAACAAGGTAAACTGATTCTTGAAGCTTACCAGGAAAGTAACCATATCGTTATTGAAGTACGTGACGATGGCAGAGGTCTGGATCCGCAAAAAATCAAGCAAAAAGCAGTGGCTAATGGCTTGTATAGTGAGGATGATGTTGAAAGATTGTCTCGACGTGAAATAACTAATTTAATCCTGATGCCCGGATTCTCAACCGCAGATAAAATCACCGGTACTTCTGGTCGCGGTGTCGGTATGGATGTTGTTAAGAAAAATATTGAAAAGCTTAATGGTACTTTGGACATTGATACCATTCCGGGTAAAGGTACATTGATGCGTCTTAAAATCCCGTTAACTGTGGCTATTATCCACGCTCTGATGGTGAGAGTGGGCGCAGATATGTTCACAATTCCACTGGCAAATGTGGATGAAACTGTCCGTATTAGTAAGGATGATGCGTCCTTTGTAGAAGGTGTTGAAGTTATCCATTTACGTGGTGTTGCTTTACCTGTTTTCCGTTTGGCGACGTTATTCGGTGTGAAGGCAGATCAGGATCTTGATAAATCATTTGTGGTAATTGTAAATACGGATGGGCAGCGAATTGGCTTTGTGGTTGATGAGATGCTGGGTCAGGAAGAGGTTGTTATTAAACCGCTTGAAGATTATGTACAGGATCGAAGTGGTTTCTCTGGTGCAACCATCGTTGGTGATGGGCGCATTTCACTGATTCTTGATGTTTATGAACTGGTGAAAATGACATCTAACAGGCAAGTTAAACGTCATAAAGAACAGGCGATTATACTCAAAGCAACAAAATCAAAAATGATTGGTAAGTCTGAAGAGACTAGCGGTCGTCTTCATTAATGTTTTTATTAATATAGATGTCTGTATTTAACTTAATTTTAAGGAATAAATATGTCTGAGAAAATCAAAGTCCTGATAGTCGATGATGCATCCTTCATGGTAAAGGCTGTTCGAGATATCCTGGAAACCGATTCAGATATTGAAGTAATTGGTTCAGCGAAGAATGGCAAGGAAGCGCTGGAAAAAATCAAGCAGCTTAAGCCGGATGTGATCACGCTTGATGTGGACATGCCAATAATGGATGGTTTGAGTGCGGTGCGTCATATTATGATTCATCAGCCTGTTCCTATTGTGATGTTGAGTTCTCTTTTTGAGCATGGCGATATTACCTTTGAAGCATTGCGATTAGGCGTTGTTGATTTTTTACCTAAACTTTCAGGGGCAATTTCCAGGGATATTCATGACCAGGGCCATCAAATTGTTGATCGGGTGAAAATTGCTGCCGCTGAAAATATTAATAATGTTCATCGGGTTAAATTAAATAAAATTGATGTGCGTGAACAGTTATCTGAACGATACGGTTTTAATGATTTGGAAAGTATTATTGCAATAGGGACTACTCTGGGTGGTCCAAATACAATTATACGTTTGATGTCGACACTTTCACCAAACCTGCCTGCGGCAGTCGTTGTGATACAGGAAATTGGTGTAAATATTCTCCCGGCCTTTGTTGAAGAGTTTAATAAATATACTCCATGGAAAATTGAAATGGGTATTGAAGGTAAAGTACTGGAACCGGGAAGTTGTTATATTTGTTCATACCATGAACCTATGAATGTTTTTATTAATCCGAATCAGGAAGTTATGTTAAGGACAAATACCGATATCCGTAAACCATTAAATACATTGTTTTCTTCAGCTGCCGAAGCTTTCGAGCAAAATACAGTAGGTGTGTTATTGACCGGTGTGGGTGCTGATGGTGAGTTTGGTTTTGAACAAATTAAAGAACACTCTGGTATTACTATTGCGCAAAATACAGAAACCTGTGTTTACCCGAACCTGACACAATGTGCGATTGAACATGGTGTGGTTGATTATATTGATGATGTTAATCAGCTCAGTGAGCAAATAGAAAAAGCTGTTAGATCAAGAACGCAAGATGATTATGTGGCTTCGTCATAATATGATGAACATTTAATTATTTAATAACTTATTTTGAATTCAAGCGAGATAAAAAATGATCATAACCTGTGGTAAATGTAAAACAAAATACAGGATTGATGATAAGGCCGTACCTAAGGACGAGTTTAAGGTCAGGTGTACCAAATGCAAGCATGCTTTTTTGGTGAAAAAACCTTCGGTTAGCAGTGAAGTTCCGCCTCACATTAAGAGAAAAACCGAGACGGCCATAACATACAAAGATAATCCTGATTGTAAAGTGATTACAATTTGTAATCAGAAAGGTGGCGTTGCAAAAACAACAACCTGTCTGAACCTTGCAACATCATTGGTGCAGTTGAATAAACGTGTGCTTGTGGTTGATTTTGATGTTCAGTCAAACCTGACATTATTATTAGGGCATAAGGATGCACGATCATTTTTTGAAGTGATTGATTCTGAAGATGCGAATCTTTCTGAATTTATTATTAAAACAAAGTATAATTTATCACTATTGCCTTCAAATAGTAAAATGGCATTGCTTTCTAAAACGCACATGGGGCAGGATAATTTTGAATATATGTTGCGTGATAAGTTACTTGAAGTTAAACAGAATTTTGATTACATCCTGATTGATACACCACCATCAGGTGATTTTTATACGCTTAATGCATTACTTGCTTCAACCAGCGCGATTGTGCCTGCACCTTGTGAATATTTGTCCATGAATGGTATTAGTCATATTGAAGGTATGATTAAAGTCATACAGAATAAAATTAATCATTTCATTGATATGTCTGTACTTGTTACCAAGTTTGACAAAAATAATACAGTGAGTCAGGTAGTTCTTGAAAAAATAAAATCAAGGTATAAGTTGAAAGTACTTAAAACGATAATTGAGTACGATCAAAAAATACAGGAATCAGAAATTGTTCAAACTCCAGCGATTATTTATGATAGCGAGAGTCCAGCATCAAGACAATATCTACAGTTAGCTAACGAGGTGAATGAAAAATTATTTGCTGTTGCCGCAAGAGAAAAAACGGGTTCGTATCTTTAATTTTAGTGTGATTATTTAGAATTAATATTGAAATTGCACTATAAAATATTTTGAGTTGGAATGTTATGTTATATGGAAGTTTTCGTCTGTGAGTTTGTCAATAAGATCATCTGTTTTATATCCTGCATTATCCGTCGTCATCCTGATTACTAGTTGGGAGGCGGTTATTCGTCTTAGTGGTTGGAGTGAGCAGGTTTTTCCTGGACCTTTTATTGTTTGGGATGCTTTTCTTGAGCTTGTCTCTGATGGCACACTGTTTAATCATTCTGTTGCGAGTCTTTATCGTGTTACAGTTGGCTTCTATCTGGCTGCTATTTTAGGTATTCCGTTAGGTCTTTTGTTAGGTATGCACCGTGTTGCAAATAGCATGGTTAATCCACTAGTACAGTTTTTACGGCCTATTTCACCACTGGCATGGATTCCACTTGCAATGTTATGGTTCGGCATTGGTGATAACCCGGCGATTTTCCTTATTTTTCTTTCAAGTTTTTTTTCTCTTATTGTTGCAACCGCAATAGCAGTTCGTTCTATTAACCCGATTTATTTTCAGGTTGCAGCGAACTTCAATTTTACTCAACTGGAACTCATTACAAAAGTTGTTTTGCCCGCAATAGTGCCTAATGTAGTTACAGCATTACGCTTAACGATTGCGGTAGCCTGGTTGGTAGTGG
>JAGLTQ010000051.1 GCA_023135195.1 Gammaproteobacteria bacterium
TTACCTACGTCCATGTAGGTAAAGGCCGACCTACAGAAAAATCAATTTTCTTCAATAAAACGTAAAGAAAAATCAATTGCGTTAATGTTTTTTGTTATTGCTCCTGTAGAAATATAATCTACTCCAGTTTCAGCAATAGCACGAATTGTTTCAAGAGTGATATTTCCTGATGCTTCAAGATCGATTTTTTTATCAGTTATCATCACGGCTTCTTTAAGCCTTGCTATATCCATATTGTCGAGTAAGATGCGATCAACCTTACAGTCAATGGCTTGTTGAAGCTCATTAATATTTTCAACTTCGACTTCTATTTTTAAACTCGGAAATTTTTTTCTTGCATTACTTACCGCAGTTGCGATGGATCCTGCTGCATGAATATGATTTTCTTTAATGAGTACCATGTCATACAAACCTACCCGGTGATTAACGCCGCCACCACAGGTAACAGCATATTTTTGTGCAAGCCGCAAACCTGGAATAGTTTTTCGTGTGTCTAAAATTTTACACCCTGTTTGTTCAATTTTTTTTGTAAACAGGGAGGCTTGTGTTGCAGTAGCAGATAAAGTTTGCAGGAAATTTAATGCAGTGCGCTCAGCAGTTAAAATATGGCGAGAATTTCCATCTATTTCACATATAACATCATTATTGTTTATTTCTTGTCCATCTTCGAAATACCATTTTATTTGAATAGTGTTGTCGAGCAAGTTAAACGCAGCATCCACCCATTCGCGACCACATAAAATTGCTTTCTCGCGACAAATTAAATGAGCTTTAGATTTTTTAGAACCGTGTATCAGGCTGGCAGTAACGTCACAATCTTTAAAATCAGCATTTGTACTGTTACCAAGATCTTCATTAAGAGCTTGTTGCACCTGATTTCGAATGTCGTTGCTTGAAGGTATTGTCATTATCTCAATATTGAATGTATTTGCATTTAGCAGTAAAGTGTCAGCTATCAATTGTAACAACTGAATTAATGAGTTTCCACGAATTAATAGGTTCTGAGTCAATCCAGATTCAACCCTGCGTAATATAATGAGATATTAAGTAAAACCAACTAAAATGAAATCGCAACTACAGCAAATAATATTACCTCTATGGCAAAGTACCCGCGATTTGCTGCCGATCATTATAGTTATTGCTTTTTTCCAACTCGTTGTCTTACAAAAACCTATTCCAAATATGGGACAGCTTTTGGTCGGGACAGGATTAGTTGTTTTAGGTTTAAGCCTTTTTGTTAAAGGTCTTGAGATTGGTTTATTTCCCATTGGTGAAAGCATGGCATATGCTTTTGCCCGTAAAGGGAGTGTTACATGGTTATTGATTTTTGCTTTTTCATTGGGTTTTGGAACCACGATTGCAGAACCCGCATTAATAGCAGTAGCTGATAAAGCGGCTGAGGTTGCAGCAATAGGACATGTTATTGCAGATACTGATGTCGCTCGCTCAAGTTATGCCTCGGGATTAAGACTTACCGTCGCATTTTCTGTTGGTTTAGCCATTGTTATCGGCGTGTTGCGAATATTGAAAGGCTGGCCAATTCATTATCTGATTATTGGTGGTTATATGGGGGTTGTTATAATGACCTTTTTTGCCCCTAAAGAGATTATTGGTATTGCTTATGATTCTGGTGGAGTTACAACCTCAACGATCACAGTACCGCTGGTCACTGCTTTGGGTGTTGGTTTAGCCTCAAGTATTAAAGGCCGAAACCCCATGTTAGATGGTTTTGGTTTAATTGCCTTTGCTTCATTAACGCCTATGATTTTTGTCATGGGTTATGGCATGTTGATATGATTGATCTTCTTATACATTTATTTAATGTCACTTTAGATACAGTGGTTGATGTTCTTCCTATTGTTGTCATTATATTTGGTTTTCAGTTTTTTGTTATAAAAAAACCTGTTCCGAATTTGGGGAAGGTTGTTATAGGTTTTGTTTATGTTCTTGTCGGTCTGGCTTTTTTCCTGGTTGGCCTGGAAGAAGCATTATTTCCTTTAGGTGAGCTAATGGCGCAGCAACTCACCGATCCTGATTTTATATATGGAGTGGGTAATGTTGCTGATGTGGTGCATTGGCAAGATTATAAATGGGTTTATTTATTTGCCATTGCGATAGGTTTTTCAACAACGATCGCAGAGCCTTCTTTGCTCGCAGTTGCGATAAAAGCGAATGAAGTATCTGCTGGTGTTATTGGTATAAATGGTTTAAGAATTGCGGTTGCGTTAGGTGTCGCTTTTGGTATTGGTTTGGGAACGCTCCGAATTGTAACGGGGACACCTTTAGAGTATTACATTATTTCAGGTTACGTAATTGTAATGATACAAACATTTTACGCACCTAAAATGATCATTGCACTGGCTTATGATTCGGGTGGTGTAACTACATCTACAGTAACGGTGCCTTTGGTAACTGCTTTGGGTTTAGGGCTGGCTACAACTATACCTGGACGCAGTGCATTATTAGACGGTTTTGGTTTAATTGCCTTTGCCAGTTTATGTCCAATTATTTCTGTTATGACGTATGCACAATTAAGTGAATGGTACGGACGTAGAAATAATAGTAAAAAATATTTAACAGATGAAAAATAAGGAGAGAGTCAGATGCATTTTAAATTAATCATTGCTCTTGTCGAGGATGATAAAACAGATGCCGTAATGGCTGCTGCACGTGAAGAAGGTGCAACAGGCATGACGGTGATTAACCATGCTCGTGGTGAAGGCTTAAAGACAAGTAAAACATTTTTTGGCCTAACATTAGAGACTCAACGCGATATGTTATTAATGTTGGTTGAAGAACATTTATCACGAAAGATTCTTGAAAAAATTGCCAATGTTGGTGAGTTTGATAGTAAACCCGGAACAGGCATTGCCTTTAAAATTGATGTGGAAGATGCACTGGGTGTTGCACATCAAATAGATACATTAAGTGACGTTGTGGAGGAAGAACTATGACAACTAAAGAAATTATTCGTGTTAAAGATGTGATGAAACAGAATTTTGATATTATTGATGGTATGACAACGGTATCAGAAGCATTGAAAAAAATGAAACATACTGAAACTAAAACATTGATTGTTGATAAACGAGATGATGATGATGAATATGGTGTTGTTTTAATTTCAGATATTGCAAAACAGGTTTTAGCAAAAGATCGTTCACCAGAACGAGTGAATGTATATGAAGTAATGGCGAAGCCTGTTATCTCTGTTGATCCCAATATGGATATTCGTTATTGCGCACGTTTATTTGAAAATTTTGGTTTATCGAGAGCCCCCGTTATTGAGTGTGGAAAAATGATTGGTATTATTAGTTTCACCGATATGGTATTGCGCGGTATGGTTAGCGATTAAAATTCTAACAAATATTCTTTATGCATATTGATATCACATCAGGACTTGTTGATGAGGCACGGCAGCAATCGTCCCCCAATTGTGATTTGCGTCCAAATGAAGAAGATATTGCATTAATCATCATTCATGGAATTAGTCTGCCTCCGGGAAAATTTGCTGGTTATTATATTGATCAACTTTTTTGTAATAAGCTCAATCCAGATGAGCATCCCTATTTTAAAGATATATCCGGGCTCAGGGTTTCATCACATATATTAATCAGGCGTGATGGTGAAATAGTACAATACGTGCCATTTCAAAAAAGAGCATGGCATGCCGGTGTATCCAGTTATAAAGATCGAGAAGGCTGTAATGATTTTTCAATCGGTATTGAGATGGAAGGTGATGACGAGACGCCTTATACTGAAACGCAATATCAAGTATTAGTAACATTAATTAAAAACCTGATTGAAACCTATCCCCTATTAAATACAGAGACAATAGCTGGCCATAGTGATATTGCCCCAGGCCGTAAAACGGACCCTGGCGAGGCCTTTGATTGGGAACGTTTGAATACGCTTTTATCGTCTTAGTATTTTGTCATTGCACTTAATGAACCGCTATGCGTTTCGTCAGCATTATCCCTGGCATCGAGGAAACAAAGTGACCGCGGCAATCTCAGCTTTAGAGCTCTAAATTGGAGATTACACGGGCGTCCTCGGCAACTGCTCCTGCGTTACTCTCGACAATTGCTCCTGCGTCCATGCAGTCGTGCGGGTCAAGCAAAGCTTGTTCAAAATCGTTCCATACGATTTTATGCTCTGTTTCACTCACAACGACTGGTAGTGTGTAGTAGAAAAGTAAATTGTCAGAGCTGGTTTGGGAACAAACTTGCATTTACCCGCTTTTAGCTAGAAACTATCGAATATGAGTTTACTAAGTGTCATTTTCGCCCTAATAGCAGAGAGCTTTATTTCCAGTTTGTCGGAGTTAAGGCGTTTTGACTTGTTTTATCGTTACGTTAGCTGGTTGCGGGCTAAACTCCCTATTTTTTCTTTTCAAAATGGCTCTGTAACGCTGGTCATTATTTTTGCTGGAGTTCTTTTTGCTGTCTGGCTAATCAGCGCAATACTGGGAAATGTACTTGGCTTATTAGGTTTTCTCTTTGGTATCGCCGTTCTGATTTTTACGATTGGGCCTCGTGATCTTGAAGAAGATGTACAAAATATTAATACTGCGCTTGAAAATAATGATTTTGAAGGCGCGAACTTTCATGCGAGTTATTTAGCAAATCGAACTATTGCTGAACCTCCTATGCAATTGGTACAAACCATAAAAGAAGAGATTTTATTGCAAGCAAATATACGCATGCTGGGTGTATTTTTCTGGTTTATTCTCCTTGGTCCTGTCGGTGCTGTTTTATTTCGTCTGAGTTGTTTATTAAAAGAAAACCAGCATGATGAAACTAATGAGTTTGCCGATGCCTGCAGGGATCTCTATAAAATTGTAAATTGGATTCCTGCGCGTATTTGTGTCTTGAGCTATGCTGTGGCGGGTAATTTTGTTGATACCATGAGCTATTGGCATGGGCTCTCAGACCTCTGGCTTCGAGATAGTGAAGAATTTATTATTGTCAGTGGCATTGGCGCTTTACGTTACGAACAGCGTATTGATCGTGATGACCATGAAAGTGATGAACCCGATACAGCAGGCATCCAACATACGTTATCGCTCGTTAAACGTGCAGTTATTGTTTGGGTGGTTTTATTGGGCTTACTCACAGTAACGGGTTGGCTGGTCTAAATACTTTATAATTCGATAATAATAAATTTTAACCACGGGGAACACTGGGCACACAGTGTTTATATTTATTATTTCCCCCCGTGTTAACCAGTGTCCCCGTGGTTTAATCTTTTATATCTGAAATTCTGGTTAGTTAATACTATGAAAGAACTTATTTTAGGTGGCGCGCGTTCAGGTAAAAGCCACTATGCGGAAGTTTGTGCATCTGAAAGTGGACTAAATGTATTATATGTTGCAACAGCTCAGGCTCTTGATGATGAAATGCAACAACGAATTAAACATCATCAACGACAACGCCCGGCTCATTGGCAGTTAATTGAAGAACCGCTGGATCTTGTTTCAGTGTTAAAAAATAATGCGAATGAAAAAACATGTATTCTTGTTGATTGTTTAACTTTATGGCTAAGCAATCAATTATGCTCTGAAGAACATAAAAATGATCTGCAAAAAAATGTTGATGATCTTGTAAATACATTGCCCGGTCTTGCAGGAAAAATAATTTTTGTCAGTAATGAAATCTCAATGGGAATTATTCCTATGGGAGAACTTAATCGTCAATTCGTTGATGAAGCGGGGCGCTTACATCAACGTCTGGCTGCAATCTGTGACAATGTAACATTAATGGTGGCGGGTATACCTGGCCACATTAAAGGAAAAAAATAATGAACGGGTTAGATGCACCAATCGCCGAAATATCAGAAGCTGCAATACAAGCTGCAAATGAACGTCAACTCCAACTAACCAAACCACCCGGTTCATTAGGAAAGCTTGAAGAGTTAGCGATCATGTTTTCGGCGATTCAAAAAACACAAAAGCCGATAATAAAGAATGTACATATTTCAATTTTTGCTGCTGATCATGGTATTGCTGCTGAAAATGTTTCAGCCTTCCCTCAAGTGGTTACAACTGAAATGGTTAAAAACTTTTCTAGTGGTGGTGCCGCAATTTGTGTATTAGCAAAAGAAATTGGTGCAAAACTGGAAGTTATCGATTTAGGCACCGTTGTAGAAGCGGGTGATCTTGATGGGGTGATATCAGCACGCATTGCACCAGGCACAGCAAATTTTGCTAATCAAGCGGCTATGACGCAAAAACAATTAGACAAAGCATTCGATGCAGGGGTTGCAGCAGTACAGCGTGCCATAGATTTTGGCGCTCATATTTTCATTGGCGGCGATATGGGAATCGCAAATACAACATCTGCTACTGCTTTAGCCTGTGTATATTTAGATAAAGCACCAGCGGATCTTGCTGGATCAGGAACAGGTTTAGACAAACAAGGTGTATCACACAAAGTTAAAGTTATTGAAAAAGCATTATCAATGCATGAAGCATCATTGCTCGATGAAATTGAAGTATTACGTTTCTTTGGTGGTTTTGAAATTGCTGCTTTAACCGGAGCATATATTTTTGCTGCACAACAAGGCTTACCGGTAGTAATTGATGGCTTTATTGCAACGGCTGCTGCACTTGCGGCAATTAAAATCAAACCGGGTTGTGATGCGTGGTTTATTTATGCACATCAATCACATGAACAAGGACATCGCTTGATCCTTGAAGCATTGAATGCAGATCCTTTAGTTAATTTAAATATGCGATTAGGTGAAGGCAGTGGTGCAGCAGTCGTTGTTCCTTTGTTAAGACAAGCGTGTGCATTGCATGCAAATATGGCTACGTTTGCCGAAGCAGGAGTTTCAACGGGTGAATGACAAATCGATTACGGCTGTATCTAATACAACCATAATTGATTTACTTCGTCATGGCGATGTTGAAGGGGGCAGGAAATATCGCGGCCAATTGGATGATCCGTTAAGTAAACCAGGTTGGGAACAACTGCGTACAGCCACCAACAAAAAACAAAACTGGCAACATATTATTACATCGCCGCTTGAACGCTGCTCTGCGTTTGCATCTGAACTAGCACAAACACATTCACTGCCACTTCAAACTAAAGGTGAATTTAAAGAAGTCTCTTTTGGTTTATGGGAAGGTAAAACTGCGGATGAATTGTTAGAAACTCATCCAGATAAAATAAAACAATATTGGAATGACCCAATTAAAACAACACCGCCTCAAGGTGAAAATTTATTACACTTTGAAAAAAGAGTTATGAGTGGTTGGGAAAACATGCTAAAAGAATTTCAAGGTAAACATATTTTAGTCATTAGTCATGCTGGTGTTATGCGTATTATTCTTTGTCGTATTTTAGGTATGCCATTAACCGAGCTATTTAAACTTGATATTGGCCTTGCGAAAGCATCACGTATTCAAATTGATCATGTTGATGATGAAAGTTGGCCTAGACTCATGTTTCATGGCAGTGAATTCATATGATTAAAGCCTTCTTTATTGCGCTGGGCTTATTAACGCGTATTCCCGTGCCAAAAATATTTCATATTAATAAAAATGATAGTGATAAATTTTATGGTTGGTCCGTTGCTTTTTATCCTTTAATCGGTTTACTCATAGGTGGTCTTTTAATTTTTATTTCATGGTGTTTGTCGCAGTTAAATTTACCTGCACAAGGCTTGATTGCCCCCGCTATTGTGTTAACAGTTTGGGTGTTGCTCACTGGTGCATTACATCTTGATGGGCTGGCAGATAGTGCCGATGCATGGTTAGGTGGTTATGGCGATCAACAACGAACATTAGAAATCATGAAAGACCCATACAGTGGCCCTGCGGCAGTAGTAATTTTGATCATCGTTTTATTATTAAAGTTTTCAAGTTTGATTACTGTTGAATGGCAAGTATTGTTGCTCACACCTGTATTAGCGCGAACATCAGTCATGGTTTTATTAGCTACGACACCTTATGTCCGAGTTGGTGGAATGGGAGAAGCCGCAGTAAAATATTTACCAAAAAAAGCAGTTTGGCTTGTATTGCTAATAGTGCTGATATTATCTGTATTTATGTTAAAAGAACAAAGCTTAGGCTTAGTTGTATTATTTGTAATAGCGTATTTATTACGTAGATTAATGATAAAACGTATCAATGGAACAACAGGGGATACTGCAGGTGCAATGCTTGAAGTTATGGAAGTTTCATCATTGTTGATTTTTATTTTACTTGCTAGTATGTGATTTAACATAACAACAAATAATTTACACATTTAGTTTTTCTGAATTTAATACATACACTTTATTCTTTTATATTATACATGGAGTTAATATGAGTGAGTTTACATCGCCTTTGGTTTTGATGATGTTGCCTGATCGTCAATGGTCAGTATATGAAAAATTCGAATATCATGTCGGTGAATTAGAAAGTGGGATAGTTCTACGCGTAGAAAAAGGTTTTCAAACAGACTTAGCAAGTATCCCCCGTATTGTTTGGCCTATTCTTCCACCGCATGGGAATTATGGAAAGGCCGCGGTTATTCATGACTATTGTTACGTGCATGCCATTGAATCAAAAGAATGGGCGGATAATGTTTTTCGTGAAGCGATGGGGGTTCTAGGAATATCCCGCTGGAAACGGTTTACAATGTATTGGGCAGTACGTTTATTCGGTAAAGGGAATTTTTAGCTCGTTTTATATTTTACAAATTTAATTTCCTGGTAATATTAATATAGCTATGTCGCATTCAGGTTTTGGAACATTTATTTATTTCAGTATATTCCTTGTTAATATATTGTTGCCTTTTGCCGTTCAGGCTCAACCTGAAAATTCTATTTTAGATGTGTCAGCACAAGAAATAACCTTAGATACTATAGATATTGATACAGCTGATGATCTTGAGGAAGAAACCTGTTCAGAAGAAGAAATATACCCTGAGGATAAAACTGAATCAACAGAAATTGATGAATGTTTTTTATCGTTCCTTGATGCCCCCCAGAAATATGTATCATCAAGTGTGGAGTCGATGGCGAGAAATATGGATGAGTTTTTCACTACGAACAGAGACTTTTATGAAAAAAGTGGAAGTTACTTAAGCCTAAAACAAAACGTGCTCTTTAGAGAGAGAGGGCTTATAGAGTACACGTCAAAAGTTAAATTTAAATTACGTTTTCCTAACACAGAAAAGAATTTAAAATTATTTTTTGAAAGTCCAGAAGACAAAAGTCCTTATAATATTTCAACTCAAAGTGAAAATACTCCAACAACAATAGCGGAAGAAAGTAATTATATTTTAGGTGTTCAGGCTGACTCGGGTGAAGGGTTTGGCTGGAAATACAAACCCACTATAGGATTAAATGTTGATTCTACTATTGATCCCTTTATCAGGCTTAGATTCAGTAAAGAGTTTAATTTTGCAAAATGGAATATTAAATGGGATGAAGTGCCGTATTGGTATAATTCATTTGGTTGGGCTTTTGATTCATATTTTGAATTAAACAGAAAAATCAGCAAAGATAATTTGTTTCGTGCTGCTACCTTTGCCCACTGGAAAGATGAAACCGATCAGTTTGAATTAAGTCAGGTTTTTTCAATGTTTCATACTATTAGCAAGGAAAAAGCATTATCTTACTATGCAGGTGTTTATGGGGAAAGTGAGCCAAAGGTATACACCACACATTTTCTACTTGGGTTAAATTATCGACAAAGTATTCACAAGGATTACCTGTTTATTGAAATTAAACCTCAAATTTCATATCAGAAAATCAACCGTTTTCATGCAGAACACTCAATACAATTCAGTTTGGAAATGATTTTTAAAAAATAATTAGAAGTTATTAGATTAATCTGATCTGCGTATAAGAAACGCATGTCATTCCCGCATGCCTTTCACCCTACGGGTACAAGAGCGGGAATCTAGTAGTTTAAACAAGTTGGATTCCGGCTAAAAGCATACCAGAATGACGGTGTTTTAAAGATTGCAGGATAGGGGTCGGAGTCAACGTCAAACATGATTACTATAGATTCCTGATTATGGTTATTGATGTTGACTCTGACCCCGACCCCGGATAGGCGAGAAATAAATTTAAGTTAAGAACATTTCTCCAGCAATAAATCAATATCAATATGCTGTTGCATTTCATCTGCCAGACGATCCAGTTCCTGTTCTCGCAAGGCTTCATAATCAAAGGCAGATGTTTCGTTTAATCCAGCCCATTTTAATAAACTGCTTAATGCGCTTGTTTGGTCGAATAGTCCGTGTAAGTAAGTGCCAATGATTTGATTGTCTTCAGAAATAACACCATCTACTTTACCCTGGAGCTGTATCGCCGGATTATTTAGTGCGGGTCCCTCAGATATGCCCATATGAATTTCATATCCGCTTACTGCTGCTTTATCTGAAATAAATTGTCCTTCAACAAGTTTTAATTCTTTTTGTATTTCTATTGTTGTTTCAAAGTCCAGTAAATCTAACCCCCCCATGCTACCTGATGAGCCTTCTATACCATGTGGGTCATGTAATTTTTTACCAAGCATTTGATAACCACCACAAATGCCGATGAGCTTACCACCATATCTTAAATGTTTATTGATATGCGCTTGCCAGCCTTGTTGTAGCAACCACTGTAAATCACCTTGTACACTTTTACTGCCAGGCAAAATAATCAGATCAGCATCGGGCTTTTCCTTGTCGGTTGCAACATATTGTAAATTGACTTGAGGATGTAAACGCAGGGCATCCAGATCGGTGTGATTGCTGATATGAGGAAAGACAGGAACAACGATATTGAGTTGTTGTTGAGAGTTATCTAAAACTTGCTCAATTTTTACACTGTCTTCTGCTTCAAGATGAAATCCATGTAAATAAGGTAATACACCAAAAACTTTTTTATTTGTTTTCTCTTCGAGCCAGTCTAGTCCTGACTCTAATAAACTAATATCACCACGAAAGCAGTTGATGATGAAACCCAGGGTGCGGTTTTGTTCTGGTTTTGACAACAAATCCAGTGTGCCTGTGAGATGAGCAAAAACTCCTCCGCGATTAATATCGCCAACGATAATAACAGGGCAATCGACTTCTTCTGCAAAACCCATATTAGCAATATCACGATCACGCAAATTAATTTCAGCGGGGCTGCCAGCACCTTCAACAATAATCCAGTCATATTGTTCTTTAAGACGGTTATACGATTCCAACACCGCTTTCATCGCGGTGCTTTTATACTCATGATAATCTACTGCTGAAAGGTTTGTTACAGCATGGCCATGAACAATAACCTGTGCGCCGGTATCTGAATTCGGTTTGAGTAAGACTGGATTCATATCCGTATGTGGTTCCAGGCCAGCGGCTAATGCTTGTACAGCTTGTGCTCGGCCAATTTCACCACCATCAATAGTTACTGCACTATTAAGTGCCATATTTTGCGGTTTGAAAGGGACGACGCTTTCGCCACGATTTTTCAATATTCGACAAAGACCAGCAACTATTGTGCTTTTACCTGCATCAGATGTTGTGCCTTGAATCATTATTGTATGTGTTTTAGTCATCACTGTATTTTGACATTTTTGATTGATAAAGGACATGAAGAATTTGTAGGTCGGCTTTTAAGCCGACGCTGAGCTATTTTTTTATAACTTGTCTTATTATTAACAATTAAATGGTTGATGTTTTGCATGATCTTCGGCCTGAAGCTACCTCATCCTTGCTAACGCCCCTTACCTACGTCCATGTAGGTAAAGGCCGACCTACATAATAATGCTGGAATTATACCTTTGGTAATTAAGTAGGCAAAACCCTGTGTTCCCTCTGGTTTATCCTTTAAAATAGTTTAATGATAGTTTCTGTTATTATTGTAATTGCCCTGCTGATTGATGCCGTTGTTGGCGAGCCTCGGCGTTGGCATCCTTTGGTTGGATTCGGCAATATTGCAAGCTGGTTAGAAAAGAGACTCAACAAACAGTTTGGAAAAAACCGTTTATTATCATATTTAAGCGGTGTTCTTGCATGGGGACTATTAGTTGTTCCTTTTGTAGTTATAGTTTGGTTTATTGAACATCTACAAACACCACAACCATATGTAGAAATAATACTCGGCATACTTTGTTTAACCCTTGCCTTAGGTTCAAAAAGTTTAATGCAACATGCTCGGGCAGTCAGTGGCGCATTAAAAAAACAAGATGTTGTAGAAGCAAGAGAAAAAGTTGCGATGATTGTGAGTCGTGATACCTCTGAAAGTGATGAAGTAGCAATAAATAAAGCAACGATAGAATCGGTGCTCGAAAATGGGAGTGATGCTATTTTTGCGGCCATTTTTTGGTTTATCGTATTAGGTGCGCCTGGCGTGGTGTTATATCGTTTGGCTAATACCCTTGATGCAATGTGGGGATATCGAACTGAGCGTTTTAACTATTTTGGCTGGGCCGCAGCGAGAATTGATGACCTCTTGAATTGGATTCCTGCACGTTTAACCGCACTAAGTTATGCCATAGCGGGAAGCATGCTAACCGCGTTGTTATGTTGGCAGAAACAAGCAAAAAACTGGCACGGAATTAATCCAGGCGTGGTGATGGCAAGTGGAGCGGGTGCATTAAAAGTTTCTCTAGGCGGGCCTGCTATGTATCATGGCGAAAATATTGAACGACCGGAATTGGGTAGTGGTAAAGAGCCACAAGTTGCGGATATAGATCGAGCAATAAAATTAGTTTATAAAAGTATTATTATTTGGCTAGTGATTATAGTGACAGGGGATTATTTAATTGTCTAAAGATAATGAATTTCAGCATGCTGGACTCAAGCATGGTGGACGAATAATAGCGGCGGCTGAAAAATATGGCATTCCAGAAAGTGACTGGCTGGATTTATCAACGGGATTAAATCCGAATGGCTGGGTGGTCTCAGATGTACCCGCATCGATATGGCAAACCTTACCGGAAGATGATGATGGTTTACAAACCGCTGCATGCCAATATTATGGCTGTGAATATTGTTTACCCGTTGCCGGGTCGCAAGCAGCAATTCAAACTTTACCCACTTTACGTTCTTTTTCAAAAGTAGGCGTCGTTTCTCCAACCTATGCTGAACATGAATATAACTGGAAACAAGCGGGACATGATGTTATCCCGTTATCAGTGGATGATATAGATGACAATATTGAACAACTTGATGTTCTTGTTGTTATTAACCCGAATAATCCAACGGGTAAGGTTCTCCCCGTTAATATGTTATTAAAATGGTATCAGCAGCTTTCGACTAAAGGCGGTTGGCTAATTGTTGATGAAGCTTTTATGGATGTTACACCAGAAAACAGCTTGCTTGCATCAGGTATAAGACCAGGTTTAATTGTATTACGTTCATTAGGTAAATTTTTTGGATTGGCGGGTGTGCGTTGTGGTTTTGTTATTACGGATAAAGAACTTCTGCAACGTATGGCAGATAAATTAGGCCCATGGTCATTAACAGGGCCAACACGATATATTGCTAAACACGCATTACAAGATAAAGTCTGGCATAACAAAACGATTGAAGATTTAAATAAATCCAGTGCGCGTTTATATCAGGTTTTAAATAAATATAAATTAACTCCCAATGGTGGCACTGCATTATTTCAATGGCTAAGCCATCCTAAAGCAAAAGAAGTTTTTGAAGCGTTAGCCAGGCAAGGAATCTTAACTCGGTACTTTGAAGAAACGGTATCTAGTGGTAAACAAAAGCTATTGGCGAGTTTACGTTTTGGCTTGCCAGCCAATGAAGAACAATGGCAACGATTAAATAATGTATTAATGACGTTACCCGATTTAATAGATACAACCGAAAAAAATAAAGAGAATAATTTATCCTATGTTTAAACAATTGAATTCTGATTTCATCTTAATAACACAAATAAGTTTTTTTCTTATAAGTTTAGGGCTGTACACTTCTGCACAAGCTGAGGTGAGTGTGAAAGATGATAAAGGTAATATTGTTACCCTACAGCAACCCGCTAATCGAATTATTAGTCTTGCACCTCATGTTACAGAGTCATTATTTGCAGCAGGTGCGGGAGATAAAATTATTGGTGCTGTGAATTATAGTGATTATCCTGAGGCAGCGAAAAAAATTCCTCGTGTAGGTGGTTATCCATCTGCCGATTTGGAAAAAATAATTTCACTCAAACCGGATCTGGTGATTGCCTGGCCCTCGGGAAACAATCTTAAACAAGTTGATAAATTAAATGCATTTGGAATTAAAGTGTTTATGAGTGAACCTCGTTACCCTCAGGATATTGCCAAAACAATACAGCGCTTTGGTGTGTTGGCAGGAACAAGTAATATAGCAAATAAAGCATCGAATGAATTCTTACAACATTATCAATTATTAAAAACGAACTATTCAAAAAAACAAAAAGTAAAAGTTTTTTATCAAATATGGAATAAGCCCATAATGACGATTAACGGTGAACACCTGATATCTAAAATTATTAATCTTTGTGGTGGCGAGAATGTTTTTGCTGAGCTTAAAACCTTAACGCCACGAATATCACTTGAGTCAGTACTTGCTTCAAACTCTGAGGTTATTATTTCAGGGGGAATGGGTACGGTGCGTCCTGAATGGCTTGATGAATGGAAAAAATGGCCAGCACTATCTGCGGTAAAAAATAAACAGCTTCATTTTATTGATCCCGCTTTAATGCAACGGGTTGGCCCCCGTATATTGCAAGGTGCTGACAAACTTTGTGAATTACTAGATCGTGCACGAAAAATAAGAGAATAATATTATTATATTTTAAGAGTAATCATATGCTGCTAAAGGTTTTGTCTAAAATGACGATATAGCTATTTTAAACCTTAAAAAATATGGACTTGTTAGCATGAATATTAAGAAAAAAATGCTCCTGATCACATGTGGACTGGCGATCGTACCTGTTATCAGGTCATATCATATCAATTCTACTTCTTAAATTGATTGCGATGAATGAAGCCAGTGATGCACTTGAAGAAGCAGCAAAACGACAGTTGATTTCCATTCGCGATACCAAGAAAAACAAATCGAAGATTATTTCTCAACAATACGTAGTCAGGTGATTACCCTTTCCTGTAGCCGTATGATTATTAATGCTGTGCGCGAATTTAAAGTGTCTTATGATTTTGTCGCAGAAGATGCTGATAATGAAGCAAAAAGTGGCAAACTTGTTGTGTCTAATACGTCAGCTGCGATTGAGGCAGCTCGTGCAGGAGAACAAGGACGTGGATTTGCAGTAGTCGCAGATGAAGTACGTATCCTGGCAAGTCGCCCCCAGGAATTGACTGCAGAAATTGAAGCAATGATTGAGCAATTACAAGCTGGTTCAAAGCAAGCAGTAGAAGTGATGGATAAAGGAAGTGAGCAAGCAAAAGCAGGTGCAGAGATGGCGCGTGAAGCTGCTGAATCACTAAATGCCATTACTTTAGCGGTAAGCACCATCAGCGATATGAATACTCAGATCGCCGCTGCAGCTGAAGAACAAAGTGCAGTGTCAGAAGAAATTAACAGGAGTATTGTTAATATCAGTCAGCTTTCTGAACAAACTGCGAGTGGTGCAGAGAAAACTACTGGTGCGAGTACAGAATTAGCACGGCTTGCTTCTGAACTGCAGGCGCAAATTTCTATATTTAAAGTGAATAACTGAATGAACGTTTGATAAATATGGTTAACTTAAATGGCTGAACAGAAAATCTGTTTAGCCATTTTTTATTAAAAAATAAAACCACGTTCTTAGGGCGTGGAGCGGGTTCACGGCTCTTGCCTGTAAATAAGAAATTATATTATCTGTACAGGTTTAATTTGTAGGATGGATCAAGTCACAACGTGACGGTTCCATCATTTTTAGCCTTTTTTTTCGTTCCGTCACTAGCGACCTGAGCGCAGCGAAGAAGTGCTGATGCGATCTAAGCAACGCGAAGTAGTACCTGATGGACTGCACAGTTTGCAGTCCTGAGGTAAGGCCAGAACAAACAAAGTGCAGTTGGGTCATCCCTAATGAACTCCTTTGGAGTTCTTGGGAAAACGTGCAGCGGTTCTATAGTGCTCCTTGAACTCACCTACAGATTTTATACACCCTTATAGGGTGAGATCAAAATCACGTTCTTAGAACGTGGATTTTTACTTAGAAATGAAAATTAGTCTTTTGTTCTCTTTTGTATCTCACGCAATTTTTTAACTTCCAGATTTTTTGCATTAGCTTGTTTGATTGCTCGTTCTAATCGTCCTGGTGCAGAGCGTCCCATACACATGTGTTTGAGATCACCATCAATACCCGCCTTAAATCCTTTTATTAATCCATCACGGTTAAGCTCATGTTCTACTAACGTAGCTTGTATATCCATCACTTCATTTGCAACTTCAAGAGCAAGCTCGTTGTGATTATCCCAAAGATCTTTTACGTTACCTTTAGTTATTAATCCTGAAATATTGGTTGTCAGGATATATACATTTTTAATTAGAAGTTCTTCTTCCATTTTTTCGGCAGAGGCAACTTCACATGCTGGAATATCGAGTGTTGCTAAAGCATCGACAAGTAAAGATGCATTTGGTCCAAAGCAAGGTGATGGTATTAATACCTTTGAATCCTGTCCTTTTTTCTTTTCAAACCAGACTGAAATGACGGTTGGTTCTTTAAAGTTATGAGCTTCCCAATCGCGTGGTAATAATTCATTTTGTAATAAGGCAATACAATCATTCCAACTGGATGGGTTTTTTTTCAAGCAGGCTTGTAAGTCGTTTTCTCCAACAGAAACTAACACCATGGCTGGATTTGGAATTGATTTAGCCAGTTCATCTAAATCTGTATTACGCGAGGCCGGGTAAACAGGGTGTCCCAGTTTTAAAATAGAGCGAGCAAATACACTGCCCATTTCACCAAGGCCTATAACAATTACAGGATTTTTATTCATAGGGCACCTAAAGATATTATTATTAAATAATATGGTTAACTTTCAATTGTGTTAGTTGTATTTTTGATTGCTTTAAATATTAAAAATAGTACGAAATAAGGAAAGGAGAAAGTATACAGGTAGGTGATAGGGAAGTAAGTATTTGTTTAAACTAAATTATAATTAGCACTCTAAAATTTTTACCTCTGTGTCAGCAGTATCTTTATCAATACTAAATTGAAGTTCACAATATTCGTTTTGTTCATCTGTCGGGGAAGGATCATCAGAACAGCTACAGCCAGCAATAATACCCGTATAGAAAATTCCGGTTTTTATATTCAGGCTATTGTTTTCTTCTTTTATATTGAGGATAACAGTACTAAAAGGCATATTACTTACGTAACTACTTAAAGATAATCCTTGTTGTAAAGGTAATAAATCAGGTTCAATATTTTGAATTTCTTCCTTAGCAACTTTTTTACAGGAACCTGAATTCAGAGCTTGTATAGTTTTAGTGAGTTTAATCATTCGATGATTCTATTCTAGCGAGAGTACTAGCTCATACTGTACTGCATCGCATTCAAAATAAATAGATTAGGAGGGGATTGTATGCTTTTAGCTAGTTAACCTGATCTGCGTATAAGAAAAAGCACGTCATTCCCGCATGCCTTTAGCGGGAATCCAGAAGTTTAACCATAGATTCCGGCTAAAAATATTACCGTAATGACGATATCTCTTATATTAATGCTATTTATTAATATAGTTTTCTTATACGCAGCTTAGGTTACTTAGGAGTCAGACCATTGATTTTCAAATACTACGGTTTCTAATTGTTTGCGTGATGCCCAGTTTTCTTTTTCTAACATTGGTTTGTCGTAAAAGGCATCGACATGACCGATACAAAGTATAGCAATGGGCTTGCCTGTCGGTGGAATGTGCAGAAGTTCGGCGAGTTTTTTCGGGTCAAATATTGAAACCCAACCTAATCCCAGGCCTTCAGCTCGTGCTGCTAGCCACATATTTTGAATGGCACAGGAAACCGAAGCCAGATCCATTTCCGGCAGGGTACGTCGACCAAATATATGTTTATCACGATCTGCCATAAGTGATACTACGAGTACTTCAGCACAATCCAGGAGACCTTCAACTTTAAGCTTCATAAACTCATCTTCACGTTCGCCCATAGCATTTGCTGTGGTAATACGTTCTTCTTCAACTAATTGATGCATTTTTATGCGGAGGTCTTTATTGGTGATGCGAATAAAACGCCACGGCTGCATAAAGCCGACGCTAGGTGCGAAGTGTGCGGCTTTAAGTAAACGTTCCAGCATATCTTCGTCTACTGCTTCGGATGTAAAGTGGCGCATATCACGGCGTTGTTCGATGACGCGGTAAATGGCATCTATATCTTGATCACTGTAACGTTTTTCATTCATAGTTTAATTTTGGCTTTAAATAGTTGTGCGATGATTTTTGGATTAGAGGCAAAGTATAAATGCAGGTAACTCGCAGTGAGTTGCTTATCTTTATACACTGCTTCTCCAGGGCGCTTACCACGCTGGCGAATACCATGAGTTATTGGTTCAAGTGTCGTTCTCATGCTGGAATGGTGAAAAGTATGGGCGGTGACTTTTCCATTATTTAGCTCCACTTCCTGCATACCAAGTCCTACAAGGTTTTGCTGCATCATGCCATCTCCATCAATTATGCCGACCATCTCGGAACGATTATTTTCTTTATCGGTTAAGGTGTTTAATAGATATAACATGCCACCACACTCGGCGAGGATGGCTTTGTTATTTGCATGATGTTGTTTAATGCTTTCACGCATAGAGTTATTGTTTTGTAATGTTTTCAAATGCAGTTCAGGATAACCACCCGGCAACCAAAGGCAATCAACTTCAGGTAGTGTTTTATCTTTTAATGGTGAAAAGAAAATAAATTCGGCACCCATTTGTTTTAATGTATCGATATTGGCGGGGTAAATAAAAGAGAAAGCTTCATCTTTAGCAATGCCAATTTTTATATTTTTTAATAAATATTTTACTTGAGTACCAGTAGTATTTAATTCAAAGGTAACAGATGCGGGTAAGTCTTTTAAATCGGTATTGCTTATAAGCGCAGCGGCTTGCTCAAGTCGTGTTTCAAGATCTTCAATTTCACCCGCTTGAAATAAACCTAGATGCCGATCAGGAAGAGTGATATTTTCATCACGTTTTAAGCTACCATAAAAATGTATTCCATCTGATACGCTTTCAGCCAGCATATCGGCATGACCATCACTGGCAACACGGTTGGCAATAACACCGGCAAAAGGGAGTTCAGAACGATAATGAGCAAGCCCATGTGCAATCGCACCAAAGGTCTGAGCCATGGCACTGGTATCAATTAATGCAAGAACAGGAATTCCAAAGAGTTCGGCAAGATCTGCACTGGAAGGTGTACCATCAAACAAACCCATGACGCCTTCGATAAGTATAAGATCAGCTTCGGCAGCCGCTTCGTATAATTGCTGCTTGCAGGCCTGTTCACCGACCATCCATAAATCAAGCTGATAAACAGGATTGCCCGAAGCCTGTTCAAGAATCATAGGGTCAAGAAAGTCCGGGCCGGTTTTAAATACACGAACAGTACGACCCTGGTTGCGATGGTAACGCGCTAATGCAGCGGTAAAGGTGGTTTTACCTTGACCTGAAGCTGGTGCGCTGATGAGTAAAGCAGGGCATCTGTGTTGTTTTATTATTGTCATTTTAAATTATAAAGTTCATAGTACTTTGTGTGTTTTCCCCCTCACCCTAACCTTCTGCCAAAGGTAGAAGGGATTCCTTCTCCTTTAAGGGGAAGGCTAGGGTGGGGTGGTACTAAAATGAGTGTGAATTATATTTTTACAGCTTCTTTAATGTAGCGAGCTAAAGCTCGATACCTTTTTGGGCTTTAATACCTGAACGAAAAGCATGTTTAATATCTTTCATTTCAGTAACCGTATCGGCTATTTCAATCAGTTCATCTTTTGCAGCGCGACCGGTAATAACAACATGTTGCATCTCTGGTCGGTTTTGTAAATCTTTGATCACATCTTCAATAGGAAGGTATTGATACTTTAATACGATGTTGAGTTCATCGAGTAGAACAAGATCATAACTATCATCACTCAGCATGCGTTTTGCTTTTTCCCATGCCAACGTAGCAGTCTTAACATCTTGTTTTCTGTCTTGTGTGTTCCAGGTGAATCCATCTCCCATTACATGGTATTCAACTTCATCAGGGAAACGACGAAAAAATATTTCTTCACCTGTAGACATGGCGCCTTTTATAAATTGCACTATGCCGACTTTCATTCCGTGTCCAAGGGCGCGCGCCACCATACCAAAGCCTGATGAGCTTTTGCCTTTACCATTACCTGTGGTAATAACAATAACGCCTTTTTCTTTATCGGCTTTTTTAATTTTTTCGTCTATGACAGTTTTCTTTTTTGCCATACGGCTTTCGTGACGTTCATTACGTGCTGCTTCATCATTTGTTGTCATTCGTGTCTCCAATCATAATGAGTTTTCCGGTTTTACTATCACGATAAACTTTACCCACAGATTCATAACCACTTCCAGATTGACCTATACCGCTGGGCATCTCTGGAATTTCTTTACCTTTTTCTACGCTTGTTCCGGCTTGTTTAAAGTGTTCATTTAATCCACCCTGACTTGCAACCAGTGCGGCAATTAATCCGCAGGAGAACACCAGCATTATATCAACAAGGTTGGCTAACGGGCCTAGCGGTTCTTCATCTTGTAAATCAAAACGGCTACGTGTCCAGTTACGTTGTTTTATATAGTTAGCCATTATTTTCAATCTCATCGAGTAAGTTGTCATACCAACGACGTCGCAAACGTCCCATGACAAAACCTGCGATACCCGCTAATAAACCGAGTACTGTGGTATCAAAGGCAACCGTGACTGCACTAGCCAGTGTTTGTAAATCACCTTGTCCAAGTGCCGCCAAACCAGGACCTAATGGAATCAATGTTCCCATTAAACCAAGCATTGGGCCAACTCGAGAAATAAGATCTGCACGTTCGATACGTTTTCTCGCCAGTATTTCGATGTTGGCTATGTTGTTCGTTATTTTAAGTTTTTGTAAACCGCCAAAGCGTTCACCAATTGCTGTACCAGCTTCCCAAAGTGTGGCAATCACTACGAATATCAAAATATAAATGACCGGCTGCAATAACCACTCAACGGCCAGATGCATAATGTTGATGCTTTCACTGCTAAACATATTCTATATCCTGTTAGTTATTAATTATTTTTCCCCCTCACCCTAACCCTCTCGACTCGGGTTCCTAACTTCGTTCTACCTCCTCCATCCCTGGAGTCGTCCCAGGGAGAGGGGATTCCTTCCCCTTCAAGGGGAGTTAGGATGGGGTAGTTTAAAATCTACGGCCATGTATAAATCCACCTGCGATAATAAATAGTGTTGCCAGTAACAACAGCCAAGCCAGTGTTTTACTCTGTTGGTTGAGTTCATGAGCTTCTGATTCTGTTTGTTGTTCTTTCGCGGTTTGAGCTTCTTGTTTTTCTTGTGCCGGATCAAACTGTGAAATATCTAATTGCGCAATTGAGCTCGGTACATTTACTACGGGTATTACATCCCCACGCGCTGCATTTTGAACGGCGGTTAATTTATTTGCCAGTTCAATATCTATTTTTGTTTTTATCCATTCCAACATAGGATGATTCGGTTGGGTATGACCACTGCCGGGTAAACCATGTTCAGCAACAAGTTGTGCGAATTTTTCAGCTAACTCTTTTAGAGTTTCTTCATCGGCCTGCCAGAATCCTTTATGTGCTGCTACCAGCATAATCGCTAACATGTTGGTTTTAACATGTACGTTATGGCCTTGTTCTAAAAATTTGTCCAGGCCTAAGTTATGGCGATCATCGAGGTAAACATCTTTAACTTCATCCCAAACCCATGACTTAATAATTTCCGGATTGGTGACTTGCCAGCCCCATAAGTATTCCAGAAACTCACTGCCCATGGTGCGCGCACCTGCATAGTCATGCTTCATTAAACCTTTTATCCATACTGGGTTTAAAAACTGGCCACGTAATTCTTGTAACAATGCGCTATCTAATGATTGCAGGTGTGCTTTTTCCGGATTGGCATGTTGAATAACACGATTATTAGGCACTTTTCCCGATAAAGATTCTACTGCCATGCTCATGCCACCCATGTAATCAAAGGCATCGTTGTTATCCATTAAGCCGTATAAGTTACTGGAGCGACCAAGGTAAGTGTTTTGCACATGTTTAAGATTTTCTTTAAACATTTTATGTGCAGGTAGGCCATTAACTCCAATACCATAGGCATGCCCCAAACGTGTTATATAAGCATCAGTAATTTGTTGACGTTTTTCCCAACTGGCTGAACGTTCAACGAGCCGGTTAACGCCAGCACCATAACTGCCTGGAGCATCACCAAATAATTTTAAGC
>JAGLTQ010000052.1 GCA_023135195.1 Gammaproteobacteria bacterium
GCGGATGGTTCTGGTTATGAGTTCTTAGCTGATCAAGTTTTAGCTTTGGATGCAATGAACCCGCAGATTGCTGCACGCTTGATACAGAGTATGAGTCGCTGGCGTCGTTACGATGAAAAACGACAGGGACTTATGAAAACACAACTTGAACGTATCGTAGGGCATAAAGGCTTGTCAAAAGATGTATATGAAATAACGAGTCGTAGTCTGGAAGGATAATATTAAATGGCCACTTGATTGCGGCCATTATTTTTTGCTTTATACAGAGCTTTATCTGCCTGCTTTAGAACGTCTTCGGCTGTTGTTAGATCTTGTGTACGTTCGGCTAAGCCAATACTGATAGTGATGGTTAAAGGAATTGCATCACGTTGTTTTCCTTTTAATTCTTCCTGTTTTGTTTTAGGCCTGTTTTTATTTCTTAACATGAAAGGACTGTTTTCAACATTTTTACATAACTCATCACAAAATAAACGAGCTTCACTTAAATTTTTATTTGGAAATAGTACGGTGAATTCTTCACCGCCATAACGAAATGCTTTTCCACCGCGTACCTTCCTTAATTGACTAGCTAATTTTTTTAATACCTGGTCACCAATGTCATGACCATATTTATCATTAAACTTTTTGAAATGATCGACATCAACCATAGCAATACTATAATTTTTCCCTAATGTAGAAATGCTTTGAACTAATGCACGTCGAGAAGGAAGATTTGTTAGCTCATCAAGATAAGCCAGGGAATATGCATTTATAATAATGCTTATTAATATTAACAGGCCCGCAAGAAGTATAAATAAAGTTGCAAGCTGTGGTTGTTGATAGAAATGAACTGCTATTGTAATTGCTATAAAGGATGAAAAAATACCGGATACTAAAATGGATGCTGTTTGTATTAATCGAACTAAAATTATTACACCGGTAATTGCAATTGCTAATAGTAAAGGCTGAGAAATAGACGTTATTTTAAGTACGCTGTACTTAAAATAAGAGATGGTAATAGCTTCTTTAAGTGCTGGGTATGGATGCTCTAGTAACCATACAATTAAATAGAGTTGTGCCGCTAATATAATAAATCGTCTAATGCCGTACTGATTTAATATCCCGCGTTCTTTCAATAAAAAATTGATTAGAAAATTAATAGGGATAAGTGACACAATTAACAGGTAAGCAAGTTTGAAATCAACTTTTAATCCTGGAGCCCAGATATAGTTGTCCAGGGCAATATATATAATTGTAAACAGCAAGAATAAGTTGAATTCTCGACTGTGGTGGAAAACCCAGCTTAAGCCTATTCCTATAATAAAAATAATAAAAGGCAAATAAGGAAGAACAACCTGAATAGCTTCGGGTAACGGTTTTGAAAGTTGAGGTAAAAAGTAATAACTACACGTCAATAAAATTATTGGTAGGATTGTTACGCTGAGCAATTTTCGTAAGTCTATTTTCACAAATTTCCTCTTTTACGAATAGCGAGAAGCTAGATTACTACGTTCACCCTCCATAATATTTCTATGAGGGGCACGACGAAAACATCTTCAAAAGTGCCCTGAGTGTCGTCGGGAACGAAGACCGAGCAGTTGTCGAGGAGCGGTAGCTTCGCCTTGTTCTATCACTTCTCACTATCCGTGAGGTATGTGATGATTTTAATTATTGTTATTAAGTTTCTTTGCAAAGTCCATCATTCGAGTCACAGATTTAAGAGCTTGTTGGCGAATTGTTTCATCTACAAAGATTTCATTCTTACCATTTTCCAGAGAGAGAGCAAGATTTTCCAAACCGTTCATCGCCATCCAGGTGCAATGTGCACAACTCATACATGTTGCACCGGCACCTCCGGTGGGGGCTTCAATAAATTTCTTGCCCGGTGCGGCTTGTTTCATTTTGTAAAAAATACCGTTATCGGTTGCGACGATGAACGTATCATTATTCATTTTCGTTGAGGCATCTATTAACTGCGTAGTTGAACCGACAACATCAGCCTGATCGATAATTTCTTCGGGTGACTCAGGGTGAACTAAAACAGCAGCAGAAGGATGTTTTTCACGCAACTTGTTTAATTCCATGGCTTTAAATTCATCATGCACAATACAGGAGCCTTGCCATAGCAGCATATCTGCGCCCGTTTCTTTTTGAATATAACTACCCAGAAACCGATCCGGTCCCCAAAGAATTTTTTCGCCTTTTTCAGTTAGATGCTGAATAACTTTTGCTGCAATACTCGAGGTAACCACCCAGTCGGCACGGGCTTTTACCGCTGCACTGGTATTGGCGTAAACCACGACAGTACGATCCGGATGGGCGTCACAAAATGCACTGAATTTATCAATTGGACAGCTCAAATCCAGTGAACATTCTGCTTCTAATGTTGGCATTAATATTTGTTTTTCGGGGGTGAGAATTTTGGCTGTATCTCCCATAAAGCGGACACCGGCGACCATCAACGTTGAAGCGGGGTGTTCATTGCCAAAGCGCGCCATATCAAGGGAATCTGAGACGTAGCCGCCTGTTTCTTCTGCCAATTGTTGTAAGTCTGCATCGGTATAATAATGAGCAACCAGGACAGCATCTTTTTCTTTTAGTAACCCTTTGATTTTTTTGAATAAAATATCACGCTGTGGCCCAGTGACGGACTCTGCAGGTTGTGCTTGTCGACCCAGGGCACGGATTTCATCATCATCAATGCTTGGGGGCGTTAGGGGAGTCGCAGTTGCTATATTCATAATTGTTTGCAAAATAATCGGGTTAAATTGGTAGTTTTTACTAAAATTATAGTTATAAATTCAGTTTTATCGAAATTGATTTCATTATCTGTGATCTAGAACTA
>JAGLTQ010000053.1 GCA_023135195.1 Gammaproteobacteria bacterium
AAAGTATATAAATGGAACTTAAAACACGTTTTCGACTCATAAGAATCAATATATAAATATAATGATATAGCCCCCCCCTACAAATAAAATTAAATTTTCTAAATAAACGGAGTGTGTGCATCAATGAAAGCATCAGATTTATTTGTAAAATGTCTCGAAGAAGAAGGTATTGAATATATTTTTGGTATTCCCGGTGAAGAAAATGCAGACTTTATGATTTCACTTGAGAAATCAAAGAAAATTAAATTTATTTTAACGCGCCATGAGCAAGGTGCTGCTTTTATGGCGGAAGCTTATGGTCGTTTAACCGGTAACCCCGCCGGTTGTTTAGGTACGTTAGGCCCCGGAGCAACCAACCTCATTACCGGTGTTGCGGATTCAAATATGGATCGTTCCCCCATGCTGGTTTTAACCGGACAAGGTGCATCTACCCGTTTACATAAAGAATCTCATCAAATAATGGATGTGGTTAAAATGTTTGAACCTGTTACTAAATGGGCACAAACAATATTACATCCCAATAGTATTCCGGAAATCATCCGTAAAGCCGTTAGACTTGCCCGAACAGAAAAACCCGGTGCTTGCCATATAGAACTCCCTGAAGATATTGCGAAAATAGAAACTGACTCAACGCCTTTACAACCTTTACGATTCCGTCGCCCCGTAGCCGATGACAAAATTCTTAACCAGGCGGTTGAACAAATATTAAAGGCAAAACGTCCTATCATTATTGCTGGTAATGGTTGTATTCGCAAACGCGCTAGTAAACAACTTCGACTTTTATGTGAAAAAACAGGTATAGGCGTCATCAGTACATTTATGGCGAAAGGTTGTGTTGACGTAGATGAAGATTACTGCCTTTTCACTATTGGCTTACAAGCTAAAGATGTTATTGCTTGCGCACTGGATCATGCTGATTTAATTATCACTCTCGGCTACGATATGGTTGAGTACCATCCCAGCTTATGGAACAAGAATAAAGATAAAGACATTATTCATATTGACTTCTTACCAACAGAAATTGATGAACACTATCACCCTGAAACTGAAGTCATCGGTGATCTTGCTCATACCTTGTGGATGATGAACGAACGTTTTGATAAAGTCGAAAAATTAGATTTTGATTTTAGTCAGCAACTCGCTACTCGTGAGACAATGCAAAAAGATTTAATGACTTATCATGATGATGATACCGAAGATCTTATTCGTCCACAGAAAGTGTTATGGGATGTGCGACAAGTGATGGGGCCGTATGATATTTTATTGTCTGATGTTGGCGCACACAAAATGTGGATCGCTCGTCACTATCAATGCCATGAACCCAATACTTGTCTAATTCCAAATGGTTTCTGTTCTATGGGCTTTGCGTTACCTGGTGCGATTGCTGCTAGCATTGTGCATCCCGATAGAAATATACTTGCTATATGTGGTGATGCGGGTTTCCTCATGAATGTTCAGGAAATGGAAACGGCGAAACGTCTTAACTCAAATATCGTTGTCATGATTTGGGAAGATCATGAGTATGGTCTTATTGCATGGAAGCAGGAAAATGAATTTGGTCACCATACAGATTTATCTTTTGGTAACCCAAACTGGTTAGAATTGGCCAGTGCTTTTGGCTGGCATGGCCACCAGGTAAATAATAGTCGTGACTTGGTAACAGAATTAGAAGCGACCTTTAAAGAAGACGGTCCAAGCCTGGTTATCGTACCCATTGATTATCGTGAAAATATGATACTGACTAAACGTTTAGGTGATATTGCTTGTCCGATATAATTGGCAGTTAGTTATGTAGGTTGGTTCAAGGAATAACATGACGGAACCAACGAAAAATGATGGATCCGTCATGTTATTCCTTTATCCATCCTACCCACTTAATGATGTATTTGATATTGTGTATTTCAACGCAATTATCAGCCTTCTTGCTATTCGTGCATAGGCTTTGTAAATTTTAAAGGGGATTTAAATTGAGTAATCACCATGCACTACTGATTGCAGGTATTGAAAGTAGCGACAAAGATAAAATAACCGTCACGGCACCCTTTGATGATTCAGAAATTGCGACACTCGATGCAGCAAACTCAGCTGATGTTGAAAAAGCATTAACAACGGCACAAGATTTATTTAATGATAAATCAAAATGGTTACCAGCCTCACAACGCATAGACATTCTTAACAAGACTGCAGCATTAATGCATGAACAATTTGACGACCTTGTTATTATTGCAGCAGGTGAAGGAGGAAAACCTCTAACCGATTCACAAGTTGAAGTTGAACGTGCAATTGATGGCGTATTAAATTGTATTGAATGTATACGTACTGATCACGGTACAGAAATTCCTATGGGGATTAATCCAGCTTCTGAAAAGCGCATGGCATTTACTCGTAGTGAACCTATTGGTGTAGTGGTAGCCATTAGCGCATTCAACCACCCCCTAAATTTAATTATTCACCAGGTAGGTCCTGCGATTGCAACCGGCTGTCCTGTTATTATTAAGCCAGCAGAAGATACACCTTTATCCTGTTACCATTTTGTTTCTATCTTACGTCAAGCCGGTTTACCGGAAGAATGGTGTCAGGCGCTTGTTGTTTCTGACTTAGACGTTGCAACACAGTTAGTAACGGATAGTCGTGTAGGATTTTTCAGTTTCATCGGCAGTGCAAATGTAGGTTGGATGTTACGCAGCAAACTGGCACCAGGTGCACGTTGTGCACTTGAACATGGCGGTGTTGCTCCTGTTATTATTGAGGCAGATGCCGATCTCATCGAAACCTTACCGGCAATTGTAAAAGGGGGCTTCTACCATGCCGGTCAGGTTTGTGTTTCAGTGCAACGGGTTTATTGTCACAAAAGTGTTGTTAAAGTTGTTGCATCTAATCTTGCAAAAATGGCCTCTAAATTAATTATCGGTGATCCTGCTAAAGCGGAAACTGAAGTAGGTCCATTAATACGCCCTCTTGAAGTTGAACGTATTAGTAAATGGGTCAATGATGCTGTTAAAGAAGGTGCCGAATTATTGACTGGCGGAAAGGTAGAAGGAAACTGTTATCAACCCACTGTATTATTTAATCCCTCAGAATTTTCAAACGTATCAACAAAAGAAATTTTTGGCCCAGTCATTTGTATTTATTCTTATGACAATATTGATGAAGCGATTAAAAAAGCCAATGCGCTACCGTTTGCATTTCAGGCAAGTATATTTACAAAATCAATTGATAACGCACTCCATGCTTATAAACACCTTAATGCCAGCGCAGTAATGATAAACGACCATACCGCATTCCGTGTAGACTGGATGCCCTTTGCCGGGTTACGTCATTCAGGTTTAGGTGTCGGTGGAATTCCTCACACTTATCATGATATGCAAATTAAAAAAATGATGATTTTAAAATCAAATAAAATATAATTTACCTGAACTGCGTATAAAAACTGCACGTCACTCCGATATGCTTTTTCACCCTACGGGTACAAACGAGCCGGAATCCAGTATTTAAACTTCTAGATTCCCGCTAAAGGCATGCGGGAATGACGGTATTTTAAAAATTGAGAATCTTTACCCGTATAGTTTTTCTATACTAAACTGAAGTTAATTTTTAAGTTGCCTGACTAATTTTAGTACTTCAACGGAACTGAATAATGAGTAAATCACTAGAAGCAGTATTCTCACCACATAAACTTACGCCTTCCATAATTAGTGACGATATGGATTTCGAGCATTTATGGAATACAAAACAATCATTTGTATTTTCCAGCATAGCTCATATAGCTTATTTCCATGAACTGAAAGTTGATACTTTCATGACTCAACTTGGAGCTAACAAAATATTTTTTTATGATATTAAAGGTGCACAGGCATTTCTATCTATTTGGGAGAACAAGGCTGTTTTATCCTTTCGCGGAACACAACCGATTGAAGATAAAGGCAAGCATCATCACCAGTTAGGTTTTTTTCGTCGGTTTCGCATTAAATATTTTCTCCATCTTCCTCTTGATCCTCTTTCACTTATCTATTTGAATAATGACATTCTTGCTGATTTAAAATTTATTCCAACATCTTTTGATGGTATGGATAAGGTAAATGTCCACACCGGGTTTCTTGGAGAAATCGATAAAATTTGGAATAACATACTTAAAGATATTAACCAGCATGCTAAAGATATACCGATATGGGTTACAGGGCATAGTCTTGGCGGAGCAATGGCAACACTAGCGGGTATGCGACATAACTTTGTAGAGGTTATTACTTTTGGTGAACCGCGTGTTGGTTTTCATTTAGACAAAGCCTTTAAATCTAAAAGTCATACGCGTTATGTAAATGGAGATGATCCGGTAACTAAATTACCGCCAGAGCTACTGTTTGGTTATGACCATCATGGAGAAGCAAAACATATTAGTGATAAAGATGGGGCGACCAATATTGTTTATGATCATTCCATTATTTATTATTCAGAAAATCTTTATGAATAATTATTTAAGCCCTATTCATATTCATTATATTTTTTAGAACTGCCTTTAACTTTTTCAACCGGATATTTTTTCTCATTAAGAATTATTTTATCTTCAACATATTGCGGCAAATCAACATCAAGCTTCGTTGCTAAACGTGTTAAATAAATATAAATATCTGCCATTTCAAGAGCAACTTCATCCAGTTTTTCTTTACTGAGATTATTACTTTGCTCTTCCGTTAACCACTGAAAATGTTCAGTCAGTTCTGCCGCTTCAACACTTAACGCCATAACTAAATTTTTAGGTGCATGAAACTGATCCCAGTCACGATCCTCTGCAAATTTCACCAGCCGCTTTGATAATTTTTCAAAATATTCGTTTGACATAATCCCCCCACTAAATATTTAAACAACCATGATTTTGTAGGCCGGTCTTCAGGCCGACAGCGTATTACAACAAAGCCAGCGAGATAATAATATCCACAGATATCTCTCTGTAGCAAGTGTAAACATAACCGATACATTTTGTCGGCCTGAAGACCGACCTACAAATAAAAAAGCCTGTGATACACATAATCTCGATCAGTTAAGCGAATAAACTTTAAAAAGTTCCCTCCCCTTCAAGGGGAGGTGATTTATAATTACCCCTCGACAATTGCTCCTGCATTGTTCTACCTACGCCCGTCCATGGGCTAGTCCCCCTAACCCCCTCCCTGAGGGGGGGGGAAATATAATTTAGTCTTATCTAAAAGGCATTACGTGATACACAGGCTTTTATTATGAAGTTAAATACTTAAAACCACTGCACGGACAGCAAGAAGCCAGAGTACAAGGCGAAGCTTCCGCTCCTGCTCTCGCCCCTTGCCTACGTCCATGCAGGCAAAACTAACGAAAAAGCGGAGCTTATATTAAGGTCGCTCTCGCACATCCATGTTCAATGTAAGTGAGCGTTTCAAATAATTGTTAAAACCTTTGCACGGACAACAAGAAGCCAGAGTACAAGGCGAAACCCGACGAAAAAGCGGAGTGCACATTAAGGCCGCTCCCGCACGTCCTTGTGCTACGCGGCACTAGAACATCCATGTTCATGTAAATGAGCATTTTGAGGAGGGTTTCAACGCCGTAATCTGGCTTCTTGTTGTTCGTGCTATTCGTCAGTGACGCAGCCGTGCGACGCATCTTTTACTGACTTGATGAATTTATATAACGTACCCCGCGTCGCCTTATAAGGAGGCATTACCCACGCTTCTTTACGTTTCGCTAGCTCATCATCGCTTAAATCAACGGACAAACTATTTGTATTCGCATCAACAGTGATCACATCACCATTTTTCACTAATGCAATGGGGCCGCCTTCCTGTGCTTCTGGTACAACATGACCAATAATGAAACCATGCGAACCACCGGAGAAACGACCATCGGTAATCATCGCAACATCCGAGCCTAAACCTGCGCCCATAATCGCCGATGTCGGGGTTAGCATTTCAGGCATTCCCGGGCCACCTTTTGGTCCTTCATAACGAATAATAATCACATCGCCCTTTTGAATTTCTTTATTCTCTAAACCCTTCAACATATCTTCTTCACAATCATAAACACGTGCAGGACCTTTAAAAGTAAGTCCTTCTTTACCTGTGATTTTAGCAACAGACGCACCCGGTGCCAGGTTTCCTTTTAAGATACGGATATGACCTGATTCTTTAATTGGTTTATCCAGCGGCGTAATAATATCCTGGCCTTCTTTTAATCCGGGTAAATCCGCTAAATTTTCTTTAATGGTTTTTCCGGTTACGGTCATGCAATCGCCATTGATTAAACCTGCTTCAAGTAAATATTTCATTACTGCAGGAATACCACCAACGTCATGCAAGTCTTCCATTACGTATTTGCCACTTGGTTTAAGATCTGCAATAAATGGAATACGATCACTGACACTTTGGAAATCTTCAATATTCAACTCAACATCAACCGCACGTGCCATCGCGAGTAAATGTAAAACAGCATTAGTCGAACCACCTAACGCCATAATAATAACCATGGCATTTTCAAAGGCTTCACGCGTCATAATGTCGCGCGGCTTAATATCTTTTTCTAACAGGTTAAGTATTGCTGCACCGGCACGAACGCACTCATCCATTTTTTCCGGATCAACTGCTGGTGTACAAGAACTATAAGGAAGACTCATGCCCATCGCTTCGATTGCAGAGGCCATGGTATTTGCGGTATACATACCACCACACGCGCCAGCACCCGGACAGGAATGTTTTACGATCTCACTGCGTTCTTCTTCTTCAATTTTACCTGTGATGAACTCACCGTAACTTTGGAAAGCAGAAATAATATCTAAACTCTTATCACCTAAGTGACCTGCGCGAATCGTACCACCATAAACCATTAACGATGGACGGTTTAAACGTCCCATTGCAATCATCACACCTGGCATATTTTTATCACAACCCGGGATTGAAATATTACCGTCATACCACTGCGCACCCATTACCGTTTCAACGGAATCTGCAATAATTTCACGAGATTGAAGTGAGTAGCTCATACCATCGGTACCCATCGAGATACCATCACTGACACCGATAGTATTAAAACGCATACCCACCATACCTGCTTGTTGCACACCTTCTTTCACCTTTGCAGCTAAGTCATTCAAATGCATGTTGCAGGTATTACCTTCCCACCAGACACTGGAAATACCGATCTCAGGTTTTTTCATATCGGCTTCGGTCATACCGGTGCCGTAAAGCATCGCTTGTGATGCACCTTGTGATTTTGGCTCAGTAATACGTTTACTGAATTTGTTCAAATTATCACTTTTGTCACTCATGAAATTCTCCGTTATTTGTTCTGGTGAACCTTAAAATTCAAACCTTCCCTATTTCAAATCCAGATTAAACCCGACCTGGATCATGTTTAGGAAAATAAAGTCAGGTATTATAAGGCAAAGTTGGCAAATAACTGAATCAAAGATTAAATTTCATCCATTTTGGCCGATAATTATTAAATGTTTTGTGTGTTAGGTGGAATTTCGATGGATCTGGGGCGTTTAATAACCAAATATTGTGTAAATGCTTTTTTTGCGGGTAGTTTTTTATTATTCGGTAGTTCATCTGTGTCTGCTGCTTTTACCCTCGCTAACTTGCCTGATCAGCTGGAATCAACCCCATCTATCCCGCTAAAAAAAGCCGAACAATTAGAAAGACAACGCAAACTCTTTATTCAGGCAGAAACCGCACTCAAGCGTGGTCGCTATACCCAATATAAAAAAATGGAGCACCGCTTAAATGATTACCCGCTCTATCCTTATTTACGTTTTATAGAATTAGAGCGTCGGCTTAGTAAGACCTCGACACAAAAAATTCAAAACTTTTTACAGACATACCACGATACCCCTTTAGCCAATAAACTGTATTACCGCTGGATTAATTCTCTTGCTCGTCGGGGAAAATCAAAAGCCCTAATCCAGTATTTCCGTCCGACACAAAATACGCGTCTACTTTGCCAATATGCCAATGCACTGCATAAAACAGAAAAAACAGGGATGGCCTACTCGCTTATGGGAGAATTATGGCTAACCGGAAAATCGTTACCGAAAAGCTGTGACCCCATTTTAAAGAAGTGGAAAAAAGCCGGTTATATGACATCAAACCGACTTTGGGCACGTATTCATCTGGTCATGAATAAAGGCAAACGTCGCCTTGCAACCTACATTGGTAAATCATTACCTAAAGAAGAGGTTTTCTGGTTATCGTTATGGAAAAAAGTACAGCGCAACCCTGAGTATGTACTTAAAGCCAATCAACATTTTAAAGATCAACACTCCCCCATCATGCACTGGATTTTAGTCGATGGCATGACGCGCCTATCTCGCCGCAAGCCCTTGATTGCTGCCAAGTACTGGCAGGAAATTCGTCATAAATATAGTTTTAATGAAGAAGAAAAAGAACGTATTGAACGTCGGCTGGCTCTCTCTCTGGCTCGTGCAGCAACACCACTCAGCCGAGAGACCTTAAAAAAATTAAAGCTGGAAAGCCGTGATGAACGCGTAATTACGCCACATATTCTCTCTGCAATTGGCGATAAAGATTGGGATGGCGCACTGGCCTGGCTCAATAACCTAAAAAGTAACAAACGCAATAGTGAACGCTGGAACTACTGGCGAGCCCGTGCTCTCGAAGAAATGGGCCGACTGGATGAAGCACGTTCACTCTATTTACAAATAACCGATAACCGTTCTTATTACAGCTTTTTAGCCGCGGATCGCATTGGTGATCGTTATCAGCTCACTCACCGCCCCATCAATACAACTGCAGCCGAACTGATAAAACTACAGCATATTCCCGCGATTGCCCGCGCTGGCGAACTGTATCAATTAAAACGTATTGTTGATGCACGCAGAGAATGGCATTTTGCGATTCAACGAATGGATAAAAAACAACTGAAGATGGCGGCACAACTTGCCAATAAATGGGGCTGGCACGATCGCAGCATTATTACCCTCGCTTTAGCCCGATACTGGGATGATCTTGAATTACGCTTCCCGCTGGCACATAAAAAATACATTGAGAAACAGGCCAAACACGAAAATATTAATCCCGCCTGGGCCTTTGCCGTCATTCGTCAGGAAAGCGCCTTCACCACGGATGCACGCTCTTCTGCCGGCGCACTAGGACTCATGCAGCTGATGCCGCGCACTGCCCGTCAGGTTGCTCGCTCTTTACGTATTAAACGGCCTAGAACGCGAGATTTACTCAAAAGTAATATTAATATCAAGCTGGGCATTCGTTACCTGCGTAAACTTCAGGAGCGCTTTAATGGCAACTCGGTACTCGCAACAGCGGCTTACAATGCGGGAGGCTGGCGTGTAAAAGGCTGGTTACCCAAGGACGAAGCACAAAGTGCAGATTTATGGATTGAGAACGTACCCTTTACTGAAACCCGTAAATATCTCAAGCGAGTGCTCACTTACACCATTATCTATGAACAACGGTTGGGCCTGGAGAGTAAACCCTTACTGGAACGCATGATGCCTATTTCCCGACCAGCTAGCAGCGGGGAAAAAATCTAATTTATGGATAAATTAATTTTAAAGACTGATTTTTTCAGGCCGATAACACAGGTAGAACAACTCATTTATTCAATGGAGTCCTGCTATGTTATCCATTTTTTTTGCTACCCTTTCCGGCCTGATTCTTTTTGTGATGGGCTATTATTTTGGCCACCAAATTGGAAGCACACGCCACATCCGTGAACAACTCGCAAAAGTTAGACCCGCCGAGCGACACTGAATAACGACTAAATCCTTATGTTATTATACTTTTGGGGAAATAAATTCAGGTAAGTTTCTAGCAAGTTTTGAGTTGGAACCATTGGCACGATTATCCATAGTAATAAAATTACGAAAAACCGGATTAAGTTCGATATACCAATATACTTACAATAAAAGAAATTGAAATCATAAAAAAAGCCAGAGAAAGTCTCAACGCTGATCAGTTAAAGGATGTTGGTTCGAATTTATTCGAACGCTGAGATGAAAATTAACCATAAAGGTTAGTATATACACCGTATTCGAATAGTGCCTCTATGGCTTCCTTGCCATCGCAGCATAAGTACATCCATGTACAAAATTTCGAACCTACAAAAAAATAACACCTTAAGTGAACAACATTGAGAGTGAGAGTACGTCCGTCTTTTTTATACCTTAAACTTTAGTTAGAAGTTAAAAGCTAAACCTGCAAACACACCATTACCCGATATATCCAGTGAATCATTATAAATATCGGTAGGTTTTGCTGAAACAGCGCGTGTTTCAATAATTAAAGAAATGCTTTTTAGATTAAATTTAATACCTGCAACACCATGAAAACCAGGCCCAAAGCCTGAACCATCTATTGTCACCGTAGATAAACCGACACCAACACCAATATAAGGCAGGATATAACGACCAATAGGGAAATATTTTCTTCCTATGGCCATAAAATGGGTAGAGTCAGCCGTTTGATTTACCGAAGAACCAGATATTATTTGATTAGTGTATTGAAGATACCCTGCCGCAATTGAAAAATTGTTTCTAAGCTGTCTTTCATATTCAAATGCAAAGACTGATGAAGATTCAGCTTCAAAAACATACGCAGAAGAATTGATAATTTGTGATGTGTTCGTCATATCAAAAGTGCCCACTTTGAATGAAAAACTATTTCTGCTTTCGGCATAAGTAAAAGTTCCTATGCTTAATAGAGTAATAATCGTTAGTGTTCTTATTAGTTTTTTAGTATTCATAAATATCCCTTTATTATTTGGTAAGAGTAATATTAGTTTTAATTAAACAGGTAAAATGCC
>JAGLTQ010000054.1 GCA_023135195.1 Gammaproteobacteria bacterium
ATCCTGGTACCCCAGCCATATAAAATAGGATATTTACCTACTACAGGTAAGCATCTTAAAAGCAGTAAACTTGGATAAACCAGGATGAGAACCGAAAAGGTTCGATAAGCTTGCCGTGCAAGCTTGAACAGCGCAACCAATTGGAAATGGTGTAGCTGGCCCCTTCGAAGATGGGGTGGAGCTCGCAGAGCGACATAATCCTGGTACCCCAGCCATATTATGATGTCATCGCATAGGCGGTGACTTTTTCAGCTGAATCAGTACTTAATCCCCAGGGGGATAATGTGTCATACGGCAACATGATGGTATTTTCGGGTAATTCAAATCCGCAGTTGGCAAATGAAATTGCACGTCGCCTTAATATGCCCTTGGGCAATGCGATTGTTGGTCAATTCAGTGATGGCGAAGTCATGGTTGAGATTATGGAAAATGTCCGTGGTAAGGACGTTTTTATTGTGCAACCAACCTGCGCGCCGACAAACAAAAATTTAATGGAATTGCTGGTCATGGTAGATGCCATGCGCCGCTCTTCTGCTGCTCGTGTAACCGCAGTCATTCCTTATTTTGGGTATGCCCGTCAGGATAGACGCCCACGTTCAGCGCGTGTTCCTATTACCGCTAAAGTAGTCGCTGAAATGATTAGTACAGTTGGTACCGATCGCGTATTAACCGTTGATTTACATGCGGATCAGATCCAGGGATTTTTTAGTATTCCTGTTGATAATGTTTACGCTTCGCCTATTTTATTGGGCGACATCTGGCGTCGGAAATACGATAACCTGATGGTCGTATCCCCCGATGTTGGTGGTGTAGTGCGTGCTCGTGCTTTAGCAAAAAGATTAGATGATGCTGATCTGGCGATTATTGATAAACGTCGCCCACGTGCTAACGAAGCAAAAGTCATGAACATCATTGGTGATGTAAAAGGTCGTACCTGTATTTTGATTGATGATTTAGTGGATACCGCCGGAACCTTATGTGCCGCCGCAGCTGCATTAAAAGAAAATGGTGCAGAAAAAGTTGTTGCATATATTACGCACCCTGTTTTATCAGGCCCTGCGATAGATAATATTAGTAAGTCAGAGCTGGATGAGTTGGTGGTAACGGATACCATTCCCTTACAACCCTCTGCAGCAGCAACGGGTAAAATACGTCAGTTAAGTATTGCTGAACTGCTGGCAGAAACAATGCGCCGCATCAGTAATGAAGAATCGGTTAGTACGTTATACGTAGATTAGTAACGGACTAAACAGATAATACCTTTATCCCCCCTCCCTTCAAGGGGACAAGCCCATGGACGGGCGAAGGTAGAACAATGCAGGAGCAATTGTCGAGGGGATTAAAAGAAAGGTATTTCAAAGGTTTCTTTTGGTCGCAAAAAGAAACCAAAACAGCAGGTTGATTTTCAGTCTGTTTTTTTTATAACTATCTTTACGGATAGCGAGAAGCTAAAGAACAAAGCAAAAATTAAGGAAGAAGCGGACGAGCACAGGACGTGCGAAGGTAGAACAACGCAGGAGCGGTTGTCGAGTGTACGACGAGTACATGAGCATTCTGAGTTGATTTTTAACGCCGTTATTTAGTTTCGCAGCATTCGTAAATTGGAGAAGTAACATGGCTATTAGTTTTAATATAGAAGCAGAACTTCGTACAGACCTGGGGAAAGGTGCGAGCCGCCGCCTGCGTCATACGGAAAAATTTCCTGCTGTTGTATATGGTACGGGTAAAGATCCCGTTTCAATCACATTGGATCATAAAAAATTCTTACATAGTCTTGAGAATGAAGCTTTTTATTCTCACATCTTAACGTTGAGTATTGGCGGTAAAGATGAGCAGGTTATTCTTAAAGACTTACAACGTCATCCAGCAAGAATTGCAATCATGCATGCGGATTTCTTACGTGTAAGTGCAACTGAAAAATTACACCTACGTGTGCCATTGCATTTCATTAATGCGGAAGAATGTCCTGGTGCTAAAGAAGGTGGTTTGGTTACACACAGCATTACTGAAATTGAAGTTGCATGTTTACCAAAAGACTTACCTGAGTTCCTTGAAGTTGATCTTGCTTCATTAGAATTAGATCACAGCGTACATATGTCAGATATCATAGTACCTGCGGGTGTTGAGTTAGTTGAACTTTCTCATGGTGAAGCGCATGACCAACCGGTTGCTTCAGTACATATGCCACGTGGCGGATCTGATGAAGATGAAGATGCTGCAGCACCAGAAGCTGCTGAAGAAGGTGGTGAAGAAGGCGGTGAAGAACCTGCTGCTGAATAAGTTCGCAGTCGTCTGAACCCCACTGGAAGCCGGCGTTGTCTCGCGTATCTCTCATAGTTGGACTGGGAAATCCTGGATCTGAATATGAGCGTACGCGACATAATGCCGGCTTTTGGTTTTTAGACGAGTTGGCTCGGCAGCAAAATCTAAGTTTTAAGCTCGATAAAAAGTTTCATGGAGAAGTCGCTCGTTATAAACATAACGGCGAAGATGTTTGGTTACTTAAACCAACAACCTTTATGAATCTTAGCGGCCAGGCTGTTCAAGCTTTGGCACATTTTTACAAAATTAATCTTGATGAAATTTTAGTCGTGCATGATGAACTTGATTTATCAGTCGACACCGCAAGATTAAAAAAAGGCGGTGGGCATGGTGGGCATAATGGCTTACGTGATATCGCCAGTAAAATGGGTGGCAATAATTATTTACGCCTGCGTTTAGGTATTGGCCATCCTGGTGATAAAAGTAAAGTCACCAATCATGTATTAAAAAAAGCATCCACTGATGATCAAATCAGTATTGAACGAAATATTGAACGCGCTTTAAATGTATTGCCTCTAGTGATCGAAGGCGATATACAAAAAGCCATGAACGAATTACATACGGATAAATAAAAAAGATATTTAGCCACGAAGGACACAAAGAACACCAAGAAGAAATAAAAACAATTTAACCACCGGGAACATTGTGTTCACAGGAAAAGATTTTTAGTTTTTACTCCCGTATTACCGCGTGACCTCATTGGTTTAATTTTTTCTTTGCGTTTTTCGTGGCAAAAAAACATATAACAGGGATAGTTATGTATGAGAGATTGTAGTGACGAGTTAATTCAGCAAGTACTTGGTGCAGCCATTAAAGTTCATAAAGAACTTGGAGCTGGGTTATTAGAAATTATTTATGAAAAAGCATTGATGCTTGAATTAAATGGAATAGGTTTAGTGGCTGAACAACAAAAACCAATATCTGTTACATATCTTGGGAATGATTTAGGCTTGGGGTTTCGTGCTGATATTCTTGTTGAGAATAAATTGGTTTTAGAACTAAAGTCGGTTGATAGGTTTTGTGATATTCATGTTGCTCAACTTATGACATATTTGAAATTATTAAAAGTTAAGCGAGGATTTTTACTGAACTTTAACTCAGTAAAACTAAAGCAAGGAATTAAGAAGGTTTCCATTTAACTTCTTGGTGTTCTTTGTGTCCTTCGTGGCTAAAGGAAAATATTATGGGCGTAAAATGCGGCATCGTCGGCTTACCTAACGTAGGCAAATCAACTTTATTTAATGCGTTAACTAAAGCGGGTATTCAGGCAGAGAATTATCCTTTTTGTACCATCGAGCCTAATGTCGGCATCGTACCCGTGCCTGATTCGCGCCAGGATAAACTCGCAGAGATTGTTGTCCCTGAAAAAACAATTCCAACGACTATGGAATTTGTTGATATCGCAGGCTTAGTTGAAGGTGCATCAAAAGGTGAAGGTTTAGGAAATAAGTTTCTCGCTAACATTCGTGAAACCGATGCCATCGTACATGTGGTACGTTGTTTTGAAGATGATGATGTTGTACATGTTGCAGGAAAAATTAATCCTTTAGATGATGTTGAAGTTATTGATACTGAACTCGCATTAGCCGACATGGATGCCATTGAAAAAGCGATTCATCGTTATACCAAAGTGGCGAAGTCCGGCGATAAAGAAGCAAAAACAAAGTTAGTATTATTAGACAAAGTGAAACTTCAGTTAGATGAAGGTAAAGCCGTTCGCTTAATGGATTTAGATGAAGATGATCTTGAAAGTTTGCATGAGTTTTTTCTTCTCACTATCAAGCCCGTTTTGTACATCGCTAACGTCGCAGAAGATGGTTTTGAAAATAACCCCATGCTCGATAAAATTTTAGAACATGCAAAGTCTGAAGGCTCTGGTGTTGTCCCTGTCTGCGCTTCGATGGAAGCCGAAATGGTTGAGCTGGATGACGAAGATTTAAAAGAATTTTTATCAGAATTGGGTCTTAAAGAACCCGGTTTAAATCGAGTTATTTTTGCTGCATATACTTTGTTAGGTTTACAAACCTATTTCACTGCAGGTGTTAAAGAAGTACGAGCCTGGACAGTAAAAGTAGGCGCTACTGCGCCTGAAGCAGCGGGTGTGATTCATACCGATTTCCAGAAAGGTTTTATCCGTGCAGAAGTCATGTCCTATGAAGACTTCGTCACCAATAACGGCGAACAAGGCTGTAAAGAAGCTGGGAAATTACGTTTGGAAGGTAAGGAATATATTGTCCAGGATGGCGATGTAATGCACTTCCGCTTTAACGTCTAAAATTATCTCATTTATACGGCGCTAGCGGCATTATAAAGAAACTCATACCCCAAGGGCACTCGACAACCGCTCCTTGATAACTGCTCGGGACGCGACTCTACCAATTCCATCCATGGAATTGTCCTGCGTTGCTCTACCTCCTCCATCCATGGAGTCGTACCTTCAGCCATCCTTGACTTCGTACGTCCTGTGCTCGTCCGCTTTATGTCTTGCTAGCATCCACCTAAATGAAATAATTATGTTGTAGGTCAGAATTCATTCTGGCATTTTCTAGTTTCCAAGGTTCGTTTTACTTACATCACCCCAAGAGTATTTACTCATATTGTTTACAACAATATTCAGGGCGCGATGCCAGAACGTGCGGAGTAGTTTAGGGTAATACTGACGAAACGCGC
>JAGLTQ010000055.1 GCA_023135195.1 Gammaproteobacteria bacterium
GCGGTTCATTAAGTGCAATGACAGCTATTTTTAAATAAAACCTTCAAAAGGCTCAACAGTCACTATATCTCCCACGTTAACGGGGCCATCGTCATGAGCTAATACGATAAAGCAATTCGCCTGGCTCATTGAATTAAGGATGCCTGAACCTTGTTGTCCTGTGCTGCGGACGATCATCTTTCCATCCTGATCATTTTCAATGATGCCACGTATAAATGTTGTTCGCCCCGGTGCTTTTTTAAAGGCATTGCTGCTGGGCAACCGCAGTTGCAGTCGAGGTTTAATCCTGGCGCCAGCCATGATCAACAAAGCATTTTGTACAAACTGGTAAAAAGTCACCATGACAGCAACCGGGTTTCCAGGCAGTCCAAAGAAGAGGGCGTTTTTTATTTTCCCAAATGCTAATGGTCGCCCGGGTTTCATGGCAATTTTCCAAAACTTCACTTCACCCATGTTATCGAGTGTTTCTTTTACGAAATCAGCTTCACCCACTGAAACTCCACCACTGGTAATAACCACATCCGCATTCTCAGCAGCAGCTTCGAAAGCAGATTCAATATCTTCCCTCCGGTCAGCAATAACACCCATATCGATAATATCCACGTCAAGTCGAGACAACATACCGTAAAGGGTGTAACGGTTACTGTCATAAATTTCACCATCAGCGAGTGTTTCACCAATTGAACGTAATTCGTCGCCAGTAGAGAAAAATGCAACACGTAAGCGGCGATGTACTTTTATTTCAGAAAGCCCAAGCGATGCGAGAATGCCAAGTTCAGCCGGCATGACTTTTTGTCCTTTGTGTACGGCCACTTGCCCGATGGCAAGATCTTCACCTGCTTGACGAACATTTTGTCCCTTTGAATGACAAGTTTGTATAGTAATGATGTCATTTGTTCGTTCAACATCTTCTTGCATGATGACAGTATCAGTACCGGCTGGCATCATGCCGCCAGTCATAATGCGGGCACATTCGCCCAAATTAATATTACCTGTGAACGGTTGGCCGGCTAATACTGTGCAGACAACGTTAAGTTTAGTATTCGCTTTTAATGGTATATCGTTGCCATTTATTGCATAACCATCCATTGCAGAATTTGTGTGTGATGGAACATTGATTTTCGAATGGATATCTTCTGCTAAAAATCGTCCCAGTGCTGAACGTATTTCAATTTTATTAATACATGAAACTGGATTAGCTTGTGACTGAATTAATGAACAAGCTTCATCAACAGTTAAGTTTGTTTTGTTCACAATAGTGAGCGGTTTAGGATTTGTCATAATGTATATTTTGAATTTAGTTGTTTTACGTTATCTGTGTTGAGTTGCATATAGTTCATTATAAAATCTGTAATTTGATTAATATCATTTATATCTAACAGAAGAATGTCATGTTCAGGTTGGATTTTTTCATCTGTTGCCAGAGCAATAATATTTTTGTCATCGGTATGTAGAAATGGTTTTCCTAACGAAGGACGGTGTAACTCTATTTTAGAAAAAGGTTCGTCTTTAAATCCTTCAACAAGAATGATATCGAGTTGTGATTGATCAAGATGTGCAAGTAGTTCATTGAGTGTGGGGTCTTTTGTCATTTCGGGTGTTTCGACCATAAGCGCCCACCGCTTACTTGAGGCGATAAGCATTTGAGATGCCCCGGCATGACGCAGGGTGTGACTATCTTTTCCTGGATGATCAACATCAAAGTTATGATGTGCGTGTTTTAATACCGCAACTCGTATACCTTGTGATTTAAGTATAGGTAATATCTTACTGAGTAAAGTTGTTTTACCTGTTCCACTATATGCTGAAAACCCCAGCAGAGGGCAATCTGTTTTTATTAACATACTTTTTTATACTCGGTAAGTTTTTGTTCCAGTTTCTGTAGTTCATCAGGAGTGTTGATGTTTAAAGATATGTCATCGCAATCTGAAAAATCCACCAGCACGGTATGATGCTGTTTGTACCAAAGATCAATTTTCCTGTCCCCGTTATTAAGAAAACTTTGTAAGCTGCCATGCAGTTCTTTTTTAATTAGAGCAAATACCGGTTGCATTCGGTTACCATCATGTACCACGCATATATCCGCATCCGCACCTATTAAAGCAGAAAGTAATCGTGTTGATAGGTTTGCTGGAATAAATGGGCTGTCGCAAGGAGCTGATAGAATATATTGAGTCGTACTTGTTTTTAATGCGCTTAACATTCCAGCTAAAGGGCCATGAAAACCCGTAGAATCATCATCACTAATAACGGGATAGTTAAATTTTCTATATTGTTCTACATTTCGATTGGCGTTAATGATTAATCTGTTTACCTGAGGTGACAGTCGTTCAATGATTATCTCTATCATTGCACGGCCATTGACATTAAGTAGTCCTTTGTCTTGTCCAGCCATACGTTTGGCTTGACCCCCGGCTAAAATAACACCAGTGATATCGCTAATATTGAGTTCCTGTTTATTAGTCATAAAGTTATTAAGCATTAACGAGCAGTAGAGAAGAGGGTTCAAAGTTATTTTTAAAATTAGTCACATTGTTTTCGTTACTGGATGTTATTAATCGATTATTTTCAAGTTGCATGTGATGCTCTGCTAATGATGTGGTGTGTGATAATTCATGACTGGTAAGAATAATTCCAATACCTTCATCTTTAAGTTTACAGATTTGTTCAGCAATCTGTTTCCTGCCTTGAGCATCAATATTGGAAAAAGATTCATCCAGTAATAATATTTTAGGTGATAGCACATAGGCGCGCGCAAGGGCGACACGTTGTTTTTCACCACCTGATAACATACGGGCATTATTGTTTTTAAGGTGCTCGAGGTCTGCCCACTGTAAAGCATTTTTTGTGTTCGTCTTAATCTTATCTCTGGAAAACCCTTGTTTTCGCATTCCGTATTTAATATTGTCTTCAACGCTGGCATCAAACATTAAAGGCGTTTGATGTAAATAAATAATATTTTTATGAATTTGTTTGCAGGCAGATTTCCAGCTCATTTTTATATTTTTATAATAGACTTCCGCATTATTGGGGTTTTCTAAACCGGCCAATATTTTAAGTAATGTAGATTTCCCACTACCATTGATTCCGCTGAGTAAACAACATTTTCCTGACTCAATAGTAAGCTCAGGAATATTAAATAATAAACGTTGATTAAAGCTTTTGTTTAAGTCTTTGAATGTAATGTTGAATATTGTCAAACCACTTCTCCTCGTCCTTGTAACAGGCTAAGCGATAAATTTAAAACCATTGCCATAACAAGTAACACGATACCTAGCGCTATTCCTTGAGAAAAATCGCCCTTACTTGTTTCCAGTGCAATAGCTGTTGGAATATTTCGAGTGTAGTGAAGGATGTTGCCACCAATCATCATTGAGCAACCTACCTCAGCAATAATACGGCCAAAGCCTGCTATTAAAGCTGCTAGCAATCCAAATCGTATTTCATACATGACCGTGAGCATTGCTTGAATACGTGTTGCTCCTAATGTGCGTGCTGTTTCCCATATGCGACGATCAGATGATTGAAACGTGGTATGACTCATAATAAGTATCAGAGGCATGCAAAGTATGAACTGTCCAATAATCATGGCATCTTGAGTGAAAAGTAATTTCAGATCACCGAGTGGGCCATTGCGTGAAAATATTATATATAACGTTAAGCCAATAATAACTGCGGGCACGGATAATAAAGTATTGAATACATAGATAAGTACACGACGGCCAAAAAAACGATGATAAGCCATGGCAAAAGCGATTAGTACGGCTAAAGGTGCAGCAAACAAAATAGCACGCAGTGAAACGCTAAAGGAGATAGAAATTATATTCCATAACTCTTTATCCCCGGAAAATAAAAGATAAACAGCATGAAGAGAAGCGGTACTGATACTGTCCATTATCGCTTACTTAGTTGTTTGTTTTTAATCGCCATGGGAGTGAACAAAACTTTATTATTAATTCGATAATCAGCAATTTGTTGTTGCGCTGACGGGGAAGTCAACCAGGCAATAAAGGACATGGCTGCGATATAATTAATATCGTGGTATTTATCCGGGTTCACCGCCATGATGCCATAAGGATTAAATAAACGTTTATCACCTTCAACCAGTATTTTTAGAGAAGAGCTTGCTATAGAAGACAACCATGTGCCCCGGTCGGTTAATGTATATGCAGATAATTCACTGCTGATTTGTAAAACCTTACCCATACCCTGTCCTGCTTCGCGGTACCATTTTCCTTCAGGATTTAAATTAGCAATTTTCCATAAGGCTAATTCTTTTTTATGCGTACCCGAATTGTCCCCCCTGGAAATAAATAAACTTTTAGTTTGTGATATTTTTTTTAACGCAGAGATACTATTGTGTTCACCGTTAATACCGGCAGGATCTTCTTTAGGTCCAACAATAACAAAATCGTTATACATAATGCTGCGATGATTAATGCCATGGCCATCTGCGATAAATTTATTTTCAGCCTGACGTGAATGAACTAATAAAACATCAGCATCGCCAGCTTCACCCATACGCAATGCTTTACCTGTGCCAACCGCGATAACATGAACTTTATGGCCGCTTATTTTTTCAAAAACAGGGATTAATACATTTAACAATCCTGAGTTTTCTGTGCTGGTGGTTGTTGCAAGTCTTAAGACATCTGCCTGTATGGTTGTACTGGTAAAGAGTAAAATCGTGGATAATATAACGTGTATTTTTTTCATAATTATTTGATGTTTCGCATTTTAATTTTATCAATGAATAAATTAGCAAGTCTTATGCCATGCGCTATCGAGCTAAATTACAAATATATTTGTGGGATTTGAGCGGTTTTTCAGGATGTGAAATATTTTATCAATTATATTTGGCAGACAATATGACGCATAACTGTGAAAGCTGGGTCATATTGATACAGGAGAATTGGCGTACTGGTGAATATTTGTTTTATTTTTCCTAAAACAGGTGAAATGTTATTATTTACGGATTATGATAATTTTTCTAAAATTGGGATTAAAAATTAAAATACGCAAGTGGGGTAGGTTGAATGTCTAGTATAGCCAAAAAAAGTAGCTCATTCTCTGATGAGCTTGTGGAACTCCCAACAGCATCTAAATATTCTGCTTCCTCGATTTTAATTGTGGACGATGAATTGGGCATGCGAAATTTTTTACAAAAAAGCCTTATTCGAGTATGTGGACTGATTGAGGTCGCAGACAGTGTTGAGTCGGCTGAAGCATTAAGACAACGTTGTCATTTTGATTTGATTATTATGGACATTCGATTACCGGGAAAATCGGGAGTGGAATGGATTCAGGAATTGCGAGGAAACGGGATTCAAACAGATGTTATTTTTATGACCGCATTTGCTGATATGGATACAGCCATTCAAGCATTACGTGCCGGAGCAGCAGATTTTATCTTAAAACCTTTCCGGGTTGAGCAAATGCTATCGTCAGTTAAAAATTGTATGGAAAAGCAACGTTTAACGCGAGATAACTTTGTCTTACAAAGACAGCTGGAACAGTATTATGAAATGGATGGAATGATCGGAACAAGTGATGCCATCAAGGATGTCTGTAGCATTATAAAAAGGGTTGCACCATCACCAACGACGTTATTAATCGAAGGCCAATCGGGAACAGGCAAGGAACTGGCAGCGCGAGCCTTACACGACTTTAGTGCAAGGAAGGGGGCTTTTGTGCCAATCAATTGTGGTTCTATATCACCTGAATTACTGGAAAGTGAATTGTTTGGCCACGTTAAGGGGGCCTTTACCGGTGCGCATCAGGCAAGACAAGGTTTGTTTAATTATGCGAGTGGCGGTACTTTGTTCCTGGATGAAATTGGTGAAATGCCTTTAGCAATGCAGGCAAAATTATTACGGGTGCTTGAAGAACGTGCGATTCGTCCAGTGGGTGCTGAGCGTGAAATTTCTATTGATGTACGGATTATTGCTGCGACTAATCGAGATTTGGAGAATGAAGTTGAAAAAGGAAATTTCCGCGAAGATCTTTTTTATCGTTTAAACGTTGTATCAATACGTATGCCTTCTTTATCTGAACGTAAAGAGGATATCCCCCTTTTGGCAAGATATTTTTCAGAAACACTTTCGGCCCAATTGGGTGTAGAAGCTATTCCGTTTAATCATAAGGATCTTATTGGGCTACAGTCTTATAGTTGGCCTGGTAATATTCGCGAATTAAAAAATATTATAGAACGCTCTCTGTTGTTGGGAAAAACACCGATCGACTGTATACATAAAAACTCAAGCTCTAACAACAAGACATCGGGTACTGATTACCCGGGTAATTGGTCGATGCAGGATGTTGAGAAGCATCACATGCAGAGTGTACTTAAAGCAGTCGATGGCAATAAATCTGAAGCAGCCAGGCGTTTGGGAGTGTCTCGTAAAACATTAGAACGAAAATTTCAAACATGGAATTAAGTTTATTATTATTAATAAATATTATTGTAATACCCTTGATTGTAAAGTGACTGCATAATTACAATTATGTTTTTGCAAAGAATTATTTTACGCCTTAAAAAAAACCTCCGTTATAAATTATTATTACTGGTTTTGTTACCCATTTTTATTGTTATGCCTATCATTTTAAGCATGGCAGCATATTGGAGTAATAATTTTAGTTACGACCAGCTATTTATGAAAGTCAGTACAGATTTATCTGTAACTCATGATGCCTTTTACCAACAGCAAAAAAATTATCTAGCCCTGCTTGGGCAGTTAGGTGAGTCTTACACACTGCGAAATAGTTTATATGCTAAAGATTATGATGCGCTTAAACTTGAAATTGATATGTTAAAAGAAGAAGGACACTTTGATTATCTCCATTTGTTAGATTTAAAAGGTAATTGGTTATATGAACCTCCGTACTCTGGTTTTACTCGCAGTAAACATTCAGTGTTATTTAATCAAGCGAAAATAACAAATGCGGTGAGTGGTATTGAAATATTTTCTCAACAAGATTTAGAACGAGAAAAAAACATTAATCGAACCTTATTAAGATTGTCGTTGGTTGATACGCCCCGTGCTAAACCCATACTTCGTCGTGTTGAAGATCGTGGCATGATGTTACGCATGGTTTATCCAATACGTGGAGCAACGAATAAAATTATTGCTCTATTGGATGGTGGCGTATTATTAAATAGAAATTTTAACTTTGTTGATCGTATTCGTGACCTTGTGTATGGCCCGGGAAGTTTGATTGAAGGTAGTATAGGTACAGTAACAGTATTTATTGATGATGTACGAATCACAACAAATGTTCAGGATGAATCAGGTGAGCGTGCTCTGGGAACACGAGTATCTCAAGAAGTACGCACTAAAGTTCTCGAGCAAGGTGAAACCTGGATAAAGAGTGCTTTTGTAGTAAATGACTGGTACATCTCCGCCTATGAACCAATTTATGATGTGGGGGGGGAGCGCGTTGGTATCCTCTATGTTGGTTTTCTTGAAGCACCCTTTAGTCAAATATTAAGTAACGCCTTACTGGTTTTATTTGTATTTTTTGTTTTTGTTATGCTGTTATCAAGTTGGTTTGCGATTCGTGGCGCAAAAGCAATTTTCAAACCTGTTGAACAAATGACCTCGGTTGTCCGGGGAACATATGCTGGCGAGCAATTGCGCATAGGTAATGTTGAGACCAATGATGAAATTGGCGAGTTAGCCCGCCAGTTTGATTCCATGCTTGATCAGTTACAAGAACGAAATTTACAAATTATACATGGGGCAGAATTATTAGAACACAAAGTAGAAGAAAGAACGCTTGAATTACAAACTAAAAATGAAGATTTAAAAAACAATATTAACTTGTTGAATGAAACTCGCAAGCAATTAGTCTTAGCAGAAAAACTTGCATCATTAGGTGAATTAACTGCCGGTATTGCACATGAGATCAATAATCCGACTGCTGTTATTCTTGGCAATATGGAGGTGATTCTTGCAGAAATGGGTGACAAAATGAACCCGGTTAAAGTGGAGAGTGAGTTAATTATTGAGCAAGTTTATCGTATTAGAAATATTATTGAAAACTTGTTGCAGTATTCACGCGCTACTGAAGCAGATGAATATATTGCGAGTGTTAATGTTAATGAGGTTGTTGAACATACTTTGTTATTGGTTAAGTATGAAGTTGAAACGCATCATGTTGATGTAACACTAAACCTCAATGCGACTATTAAAATACATATTCAAAAACAAGAGTTACAACAAATTTTAATTAATTTATTTATTAATGCTATTCAGTCATGCTCCAGTGGGCCTGTTCAATTAAATGTTGAAACGTACGATCTGGATAATAACAGAGTCATGATAAAAGTGAGAGACAATGGTTCTGGTATTGATAAAGATAAATTGAATCGTGTATTTGACCCTTTTTACACAACAAAGAAAGATGGTACAGGTTTGGGCTTGTCAGTAAGTTTTGGTTTAGTTCAACGTTATGGTGGAACGATAAGCGTTGAGAATAATTCAACGGCTGGTACATGTTTTAGTATTGCCTTGTTGGCTAACCCGAAAATTTCTGATATTGATAAATTACGATGATAGAAAGTACCTGCGACAGAATAAAATAATAGAGAATGAACTTGCTGACTATTCAGACGACCATGTTAGTTTACCTGACTCACTAAAATCATAGCCCCCTAATTGTTTAGCAAGGCTTCTACAGCTTTCAGATTTTATTTCTTCAAGTAAATTCTGAAACAGGGTGCGAAAGTAAACACCGCGGTACAGAGCCAGATCAAACGCTTCCCAGCCTATAGGAATAAATCCTAGAGAATATTCAGTTGCAATACTTCTTGTCCCTGGGGCAACGTCAGCTTGATTCATTGCTATTCTGGATGCTGCATCACGTTCGGATAAAGCGGTACAGCTGATCTTCAGGTTTTTTTCGTCAATTTCAAAATGATGTAATGTTTCTTGCAGGAATCGCTGTGAGCCTGCACCATTTTGACGGTTACACCATTTTAGATCGGTTTCAAGTACAGATTTCAAATCTATATTATTTATAGTAGATAAAAGTTTTTTATTTATTAATAATCCTTGTTCTCTTTTAAATAATCTGACCAACACCCAATTATGGTGCTGAGGGTATTGATGTAATAGTGCCGGGTGGCGCAGGTGACTTTCAGAGTAAGGCCCCCAATGCATGGCACAAACATCCACCTTATGGTGAGACAGCAGAGAAAGTCCTAAGCGTGTTCCGGTGCAGGTGTAACTGACCAATGCTTTTGATTGAACATCATTGGCTATTTGCATAATTACGCGTTGCATTAATGCATCGTCACTGCCTGCAACAATTAACCGATCTGTTAATAAACCACCATGACTCGACTCAATAATCCAGTTGTCAATTAAGGCTCGTGGAAACATCCACTTGCCCGTGATTTTAGTTCCCGGGATTTTCCCTTCGCTGACAAGGGCGTATATTTTTTTTTCATTGAGTTGTAAATATTCAGATACTTGTTTCACATTCATGAAACGCGGTTCGTTTTCTTTACCCTCTAAAGAGGGATCAATAGAATTAAGATCGCTCATGATTGTTTTATTTTTGTTGGTTTTTTATGATTTCGGTTAAGTGGCGGAGGTGCGTTCATAGTAATGTTTTCCATACCATTGAAAATCAGAAAATGTTTTCCTTTGGCGCGAGCAATGAGTGTTATTTCCAGTTGTTGTGCAATAGATAATCCCATTTGTGTTATTCCGGAACGAGATAGAAGAACAGAAATATTCATTTGTGCAACTTTAATTACCATCTCAGAAGTTAATCTTCCCGTGGTATAAAATGTTTTATCTTCGCCAGATATGTTATTTAGCCACATTAATCCAGATATAGTGTCAACGGCATTATGTCGACCAACATCTTCAACAAAGATAAGTTGTTCATCTTTCTTACATAATGCGCAGCCATGTACGCCTCCCGCCCGTTTATAAACATCATTTTCCTTGCTGATGTTATTGAGCAGTGCATAAATGGTAGATTGATTGGTATTAAAACTTTTAATATTTATATTGTCTAATTGTTCCATCATGTTACCAAAGACCGTGCCTTGCCCACAGCCTGATGTTACTGTGCGCTGGCTTAATTTTTCATCCCAGTCATGTACCGAGTAAGTTACTATTGCTGCGGATTCTGTTTCCCAGTCAACTTGTACAGACTTAACCTCTGCAATATTTGTAATGAAACCCTGATTTCTCAGGTAGCCTAATACTAATGCTTCGGGTTGAGTGCCTAAGGTCATTAAGGTAACAATTTCTTTTTTGTTGACATAGATTGTTAATGGACGTTCGCCGGCTATATGTTTTTCATGCTTTATACCGTATTCATCCGTTGCCATAACTGAAAAAGTTGGGCTAAGACCCTCGTTGGAAAGTA
>JAGLTQ010000056.1 GCA_023135195.1 Gammaproteobacteria bacterium
GGTTCGACATTAACGTTGAACTCATGCGATTTTGGTTTTAATTTCATTGCTTCGATTAAACTATTACGGAGCTTTTCAAGATCCCCCGGGTTTCTGCGAATAATGTCACGTAAGTCAACAGAGTGTTCCTGCCCAAGACATAAAAGCAATCGTCCTTCAGCGGTAACACGGACACGGTTACAATTTTCACAAAAGTTATGACTGTGAGGTGAAATAAAACCAACCGAGGTGTTGCTGTTTTTTATAGTGTAATAATCTGATGGGCCGGCGGTTTTTTTGTTTGAGGAGTTTAATGAATATGTTGTTTCTATATCTTTTCTAACGTCATCACTGGAATAAAATGTTTTATCTCGGCCATGAGAGCTAATTATTCCTAATGGCATTTCTTCTATAAAACTAATATCGATGTTGCGTTCTATAGCAAAGGCAACTAAATCAAGAATCTCATCATGATTATGATTTTTCATTATAACGGCGTTTAATTTTATTTTGTCAAAGCCTGCTGCAATTGCTGAATCAATACCTTTAAGTACCTGATTCAAATCTCCTACGCGGGTAATATCGTTAAAGCGTTTAGCGTTAAGGCTGTCCAGGCTAATATTAATTCGTGTTACGCCTGCAGATTTTAACTTTTTAGAATATTTATGAAGTTGTGAACCATTTGTGGTTAAGGTGAGATCTTTTATTTGTTCCAGTTGACCTAATTGTTCAAACAGCCAGATAATATTTTTGCGTACCAGGGGTTCTCCACCCGTAATTCTTATTTTATTTACGCCCAACGATGCGAAAGTTTTTCCAACAGAGGCAAGTTCTTCCAGGGTTAAAAGTTTTTGCCTTGGCAAAAACTGCATGTTTTCACTCATACAATATTGGCAGCGAAAATCACAACGGTCAGTTACTGAGAGTCTGACGTAGGTTACTTGCCGACCAAATTGATCAACTAGCTTATTAGTATCTAACGCGTTTGATATTTTCATTTTAATTCATGCCAGCCTTAATTGTTATTTTTAACCTGTCATTGTTGTAAATATTATTTCCTTTAACTTTAGTTAGCAAAAGTCATACCTTTATTTTTATTTATATGGGAATAACGTTGTTAAAGGACGAACTGGATACGCATGGTGAAATACAACCAAACATGTGGGTCAAAATGACTCATGAAGTTGCATAGTTGTGTTGTTTTGTACCAAAGTAAAAATATTTATTTAGCTGGCCTAATGATAATTCCGCATTAAATGAAGATTCTCGTGTTGGTATATAAATTGCGAGGTTAACGGCGCTTGTTTTATTCAAGCATAAAGTTTGGCTGATTATAAAAAATAAGAGTGAAAATATGAGTTCAGAGAAAAAATCAGAACAGAGTGACAATAATTCTTTAGTAAGCAATTTCCCGGTCTCAATTGTTATGCAACATCGAATCATTGAAAACAACGTCTGGCTTGCCGAACAATGGGAAGCAGAGGCCGTTATTGCTGGAGGCAGTAATGCTGATGAGATACCGGAAAAAACAGTTTCAAGAATAGGCAAAGATGAAAAAAAATATATCTGGGCTAATTACCAGATTAATTTATTCGCTGATGAGGCAGAAAGTTATTATTTTAATATTGTTTCAGATAACCCCTGTGTTTTTGTTGTGTGTCGGGATGAAGAGGAAGATGGTGAACTCGTTCCCTTTAAAGTGAGTGTGAATTATGACGAAGCTTCGTCATTTCTTGAATTAGAAGAACAAGTATTTAAGGTTCCGATGCCGGCTGAAATATATCGCTGGGTTGAAGCTTTTGTTGTTAATAATTATGTGCCAGTGAAAAGAAAAAAACGAAAACTGGAAGACTGGAAAGGAAATCACAAAAAACAAAATCAGGTAACGCATTAGATGGCAATAAAAAACAATGAGCAGGAAGTTAAGACGGGATTCATGCAACGTTGGTCAGAGCGAAAGGTTGTAGCACAAGCCGAAGTTGATAGCGTTATTAAAACTGAAGCTGATTTAAAAGTTGAGCGTCCAGATGAGCTGGCTCCCCCCCCTTTAGATAATAGTCTTGTAGCAGAATCGAATGTTACTGAGTCTGAAGTTCAGGAATTTAAAACGGATGAAGATATGCCGCCAGTGGAAGAATTAACAGAAGATTCTGATTACAGTGATTTTTTATCGCCCAAGGTGAGTGATGCCTTGCGTAAACAAGCATTGCGAAAACTATTCCATTTACCTTTTCTGAATGTCGTTGATGGACTTGATGATTATGCTGAAGATTATACAAAGTTTGCATCTTTGGGTGACATTATTCCTCATGAAATGAAACGTATGCTAGAGAGAGAAAAACAACAAGAGCTGGAAAAAAGTCAGGAGCTTGAGGAGCAAGAGACAGAACTACGGGATGAGGCTAATGAACTAAAAGCCAAAGAATCAAAAGACGATATTGTTACTGAGAATGAAAGCGAAAAAGAAAAAGATGAAAATATTCTGTCATCAGAAAAAGTCACAGAAGACTCAGAAGAACAACCGACCGCTGATGAATTAATTAACTTAAACGAAAGAATCGATAATGAAAAACTCAACTGAAACGTTATTAAAAGAAGAACTTGATCCTGTGAAAGGAGCTTCCTTCAATGTTGCAATTACAGCTGCATTAAATGCCGCAAAAGAAATTGCTATTGAACCTACCTCGCTTGTTTCTTATCAATGTAAGAACAATGTTTTAATTATCGGAGATGACCAAAGGGTGGCTCATGTTATTAGTCAGCTCTCGGCTTCAATGGCCATGACGGTTCTCATTAGCAGTAAAGAGAGTGAGGTTGATCTTGAGTCAATACCCGATTCTATCTCTATAGCATATGGCAAGCTGACTTCACTTTCAGGTTATCTTGGAAGTTTTAATGCGGAGTTAACGGTTAAGGGGCAGCAAGTTAATCTTGCTACTGTTTATAATACTAAACTTAATAGTTTTGACCTTGTCATCGACCTCAATAAAAATCCAGTACTTAATCAAAGTTTGTTACCGTTTGGTTATTTTTCACCACAAAATGATTTTGAGCTTGAAGAGGTGATACGCACGTTCCCCGATATGTTGGGTGAGTTTGAAAAACCCAAGTTTTTTGAATATAACGCGGATATTTGTGCGCATGGTAACAGTGGTTTAAAAGCATGCCAGCGTTGTATTAATGCTTGTCCAGCAGAGGCAATTATTTCTATTAAAGACTTGATTAAAGTTAACCCTTATCTCTGTCAGGGTGGAGGAACATGCGCCACGGTATGTCCAACAGGTGCGATTCAATATGTTTACCCTCGCTTACAAGACACGATTGGAAAAGTCAGAAGTATGTTGAAAGCATATTATGATGCCGGTGGTGAACAGGCTGCTATCGCCTTTTATGGCGCAGAAGAATCTGCATTGTATGAGCAAGCCGCATTAGAAAACTATATCCCGTTTCAACTTGAAGAAATTGCTTCTATCGGTATGGACGTTTGGCTTTCCGCCTTTGCCTTTGGTGCGCGTGATGTTGTGTTATTAACGCACGAGCATACATTAAAGGAAGTTAATGAAACGCTTGATACTCAGCTGAGTTATGCGCATGCAATTATTGAAGGAATGGGGTTTGAATCATCATGT
>JAGLTQ010000057.1 GCA_023135195.1 Gammaproteobacteria bacterium
TGCATCTGGATAACATTAGTATCTTCTTGCTCAACACCTTTTAACGCCGCTTCTGCTGCTTGATCATCTTCGTCTTCTTTTGAGACTGCATAACCGACAATTTTATGTGCTATTTTTACGCTCACAATCCTATTCCCCTGTCCTATATATTCTTTTTTATGTTTAACCACAGCCTTGGCTGGATTTAACTATTTTTTGTTTGGTTCTGATCGAACCGGATAAATTAAAGCAAGTTTCAATTCTTGTTCGCTTGTTTTAACTTATCCGATCCGTTCAGATTCTTTGTTGTTGGATTCGCTGCGCTTAATCCAACCTACGCTCTGTTCTTTTTTTGTTAGAAACATTACCTGGTATTCAAAGCCAGCGTGTTGTCTCAACATTTGTCAGATTAAAATCTGACCTACAATTTTTTATCTACTATATTTTAAGCAAGTCAGGGACTTGCTGGCAAGGCGCAATGTTTTTTTAAAAGCGGAGCGTACAATAAGTACGTGAGCATTTTAAAAAGATATTGCAACGCCGCCAGCGAGTTCCTGACGCCGCTTAAAACTTAAAACTTGCCGTAGTAGCCCTCTTTTAGAGCATCAAAGAGGTTAGCTGCGGTATGCATCTCACCGTCATACTCAATCTCTTCGTTACCTTTCACTTCAACAACTTCTCCGTTGTCTAAGGTGAATTTGTACATTGTCTTTTCCAGATCTTCTTCTTTAACTAAAACGCCCTGGAAGTTTTCTGGATTAAAGCGGAATGTGGTGCACCCTTTTAAACCTTGCTCATAAGCATAAGTATAAATGTCTTTAAAATCTTCAAACGGATAATCGGTTGGTACGTTTGCGGTTTTAGATATACTTGAATCAACCCAGAGCTGTGCAGCAGCTTGAATATCAACATGTTGTTTTGGTGAAACATCATCTGCAGAAATAAAATATTCCGGTAGCTGTGCATCTGCTTCTTGTGAAAATGGCATAGCTTTTTTATTCACCAGTTCACGATAGGCTAGTAATTCAAAAGAGAAAACATCAACTTTTTCTTTTGTCTTTTTACCTTCACGAATAACATTACGTGCATAATGATGTGCAAATGAAGGTTCAATACCATTACTGGAATTATTCGCTAACGATAAACTAATGGTGCCGGTTGGTGCGATTGAGCTGTGGTGAGTAAAACGTGCGCCTACTTCAGCAAGTTCATTTACTAACTCTGGATTTACTTCTGCCACTTTTTGCATGTAACGACTGTACTTGGCATGTAACACCTTGCCTTTTACTTTATCGCCCACTTTATAACCATCGCGTTTCATTTCCGGACGATGACGTAACATGGCACCTGTTACTTTAAAGGTTTCTTCCATGATGGGTGCAGAACCTTTTTCTTTTGCCAGTTCAAGAGACGCTTCCCAACCTGTTACGGCTAATGTTTTACTGACTTTTTCAGTGAACTCGACGGCTGCTGCGTTACCGTATTTTTCACGTAACATGGTAATGGTTGAACCTAGACCGAGGAAGCCCATACCATGACGACGCTTGCGCATAATTTCTTTACGCTGACCTTCTAATGGCAAGCCATTAATTTCAACAACGTTGTCTAACAAACGGGTAAAGATACCGATCACTTTTTCGAAACCTTCCCAATCAAACTTGGCTTTTTCAGTAAACGGATCGTTTACAAACTTGGTCAGGTTAATTGAACCTAATAAACATGAACCATAAGGGGGTAAAGGTTGTTCGCCACAATTATGCGCATGTAAACCGTTAGCATCAAAAGTATTAATACCGGGTACCTGAACATCATAAACATCTGCAACACCATCTTCTGTAATACTTTCTACTTTAGCAACAAAACGTTCACGATTTAATTTACGTTTATAGTTTGCTAATGAATTTTGTAAGCGTGCAGTTTTATCTGTATCAGCAAAACCTACTTTGTCACTGAACTGCATTAGGTTTTCGCCACTAATAACCAGTTCATGCTGTGCTTTTGTTTTATATTCTGCCTGGCCACCTTTACCATCTGGCAACATACTTGTTGATGCTGGACGACGATTCTTATAAATCTTCGAAGCCACACCTAAACGTAACAACATGCGTTGTACGGCTTCAAGTCGTGCTAGGTCTGATTGTGCTAAACGAACACTCACACCTTTTTCTTGCGAACCTTGTACCGAACCATCTGCGTCAAAGAAGCCTCGTAAGAAACCTTGATAAAATTCACTTGATGCTTTTTCAATTTCAGCAGTAATCGCTTTATCACCCGCTTGCATTCCAACTTCATTCGCAAGTTTGTGTAGTGCTGAGAGCTTTAAACGATATTCATTACGACCAGATACTTCTGACCAACCTTGAAAGTCACTGCGATGCGGCAGCGTTTCAGCCGCGGTTAAAGCTTCGGCCATCACCGCTGCAACACCACCATTTAATATTGCATCAACTCCGTTGGCGACAGCAGCAGGTTTCCATACAGATAAAACAGCGGCATCTTTTTTCAAGGTGCCGTCACCAACTAATAAACCTAATAAGTAACCCTGCTCTTTTGTGTATTCACCTTGCCACTGTGCTTTTGCTCTGTGGTCATTAAGTAAAACACGATCGCCTGTTTTTAACTCAGACGCTTCACACCACTCGGTTTGTGTTTCATAGCGACTAAAGTCTGTTACTCGACGAACACGATGGTCATGCGTTAAACGTAATTTATGACCTTCTTCTGTTTGTAAACGCACAACGGCTTTTGTTGCTGTTTTAAAGAAACCTTCTTCACCTGAAGCATGCGGCTTGCCATCGACTAAAGCAGTAAATGACGAACCGATTAAATCGCTAACCTGTTGTGGCCCCGCTTCTGTCTGTACCCATGTATCGGCAGTAACACAAGGATTGGTTGTGCGCACGTCTTCACAGAACCAGTTGTTATTCATTTCATTCACTTTATCGATAAGAATGAAACCGGGTTCAGCAAAGTCATAAGTTGAAGACATGATCATGTCCCACAAATGTTCGGCTTTAATTGTTTTGTAAACCTTACAGGCAACCAGGCCTGCTTTATTGGTCACGTAGCCTTTGCTGACAGGCCATTCACGCCAGATAACCTGTTCAGGATTTTTTAAATCTAATTCGTCGTCTTTAACTTCTTTCTCTGTTGTCGGGAAAGCCAGTTTCCATTCATCGTTGGTTTCAACAGCTTTCATGAATTCTTCGGTGATTAATAAAGAAAGGTTGAACTGGCGTAAACGCCCATCTTCACGTTTAGCGCGAATGAAATCCATGACATCAGGATGGCCCACATCGAAGGTTGCCATTTGCGCACCGCGACGGCCGCCAGCACTCGATACCGTGAAACACATCTTATCGAAGATATCCATGAACGAAAGTGGACCCGAGGTATACGCACCCGCGCCTGAAACATAAGCACCTTTAGGACGCAAAGTAGAAAATTCATAACCAATGCCACAGCCTGCTTTCAGGGTTAAACCAGCTTCATGCACCTTACCCAAAACATCATCCATTGAATCTTCAACAATGCCTGAAACAGTACAATTAATGGTTGATGTGGCTGGCTTGTGCTCTAAGGCACCGGCATTTGAAATAATGCGTCCGGCTGGAATCGCACCATGACGTAAAGCCCAGAGAAATTTTTCGTACCATTCGATACGCTTATCTTCATCTTCAACTTCAGCTATTGCCTGGGCAACACGTTGGTAGGTTTCATCCATGTTGTTATCAACATCATCACCGTCTTTGGTTTTAAGACGGTACTTTTTATCCCAGATATCGACTGACGCATCCTGGTAAGGAATGTCTTGTGTTTTTTTATTTTTCAAGGCTTTTAGCTGTGCGCTCATGATCGGCCCGATCCTCCGTCTTAACAAATCACTTTGTTATAAAAAATTAATAACATATTCTTTTTTTTCTGGGGGCCTGAGAAAAAAGAATAATGTTCTAAGCAACTGAATTAAAACGGAATTAGTACATCCTCAAGTCAATTAACAGGGGGATTGCCAATTGCGCTCTTTTATTATTTTCAGTTTTTTTGTTGTGCTTTTACTAAATCTGACCCGCTTAAAACGGGTGATGTAGTGCTTGTTACTCTAAAACACTACATGTTGTGTTCAGGTGTCTAGGATATTGCTAACTGAGTACCACTGTCAACAAGAGCCAGCCTCCCAAAAAAGACTCTAATAACTATAAATAACAATAAGTTAGGCTGTTTTGACAGTCTAATATAAGGGCAAAAATTTTAAAATATATTTTCATCCAAATACTATATGTTGTGTTATTAATATACCTGTAACATTACCACCTAACACGTTAGGAGTTACTCACATACAGTCCTTTTTTCACATTCTATAGACAACTATTTTGTCTACAAATTGAATAATATTTGTACAAATAACAATTTTATAAAATATAGTGGTCTGCGGTTACTGTCTTGTCCCTTCTCTCTCATTTTACAGCCTTAGCAAATGAGCAGATAATAAAATGAGAAAAGGGAGATAAGATGAAACTCGCTACATGTAACGCTATAGTTAAAAAGGATGGTAAATCATCAAAAAGAGCTGTTTTTCAGAAAATAGCGAAAGTCGTTATTTCACTGCCACTCTTCTTATTTTTTTCATTCCCGGTTTCCGCTATTGAGATAGATGAACTCATTCGCCATATTGATCGTTTATGGCGAGGTGATACCTCACACGCCACCATGTCGATGACCGTAAAAACACAACGTTATGCACGTAGTATGACCATGGAAGCATGGTCACGCGGAAAAGATTATTCGCTGGTTGTGATTCGTGCCCCGATTAAAGATAAAGGCATCGCCACACTGAAAGTGAAAGAAAATATCTGGAATTACCTGCCGAAAATTAATCGTGTTACCAAGGTACCTTCGAGCATGATGTCCGGTTCCTGGATGGGCAGTCATTTCACCAATGATGACCTGGTCAAAGAAAGTACCATTGAAGACGATTACACTTCCAGCATTACTTTTGAGGGCAAGCGTAATGGCGTCAGCATCTACGAGCTCACCTCCATTCCTAAAGAAGATGCCGCCGTGGTATGGGGAAAAGTGGTTATGCAGATTGAACAAAAAACATTATCGCCACATCGTGCGCTTTATTATGATGAAGACGGTATTTTGATTCGCACCATGACCTTTGATCAGCCAAAAATAATTGATAAAAGAACGGTTCCAATGCGCTTAACCCTGCAACCAAAAGACAAGCCAGAAGAATCAACGGTGATTGTTTATAAAGATATTATTTTAAACATACCGCTTGCTGATTCTTTCTTCTCATTACAAAATCTACAAAGACGTCATTAAAGGCATAACTTACAGATGAAAAAAGCCGCACAAGCATCTGTCTTAAGTCGCCTACCGATATTAATTTTTGTTGCCTGGCGCAATATCTGGCGTAATCCTATACGCAGCGTCCTGACTATTTCTGCCCTGGCTAGTGGCCTGGTGATGGTAATTCTCTATGCATCGCTACTCGAAGGCATGACGCGACAAATGGTGCGGTTCGCGACCGAGATTTCTACCTCACATATTCAGTTACACCGACAAGCCTTTATTGATGATCAGGATCTTTACGCAACACTGCCCTGGTCTTATATGCAAAAGCTTAAAGAGGAATTCCCTGATATTACGATAGCACCAAGACTTTATGCCGCTGGGCTTGCCAGTTCAGCTAATACCTCAACCGGTGTATTAATAAAAGCCGTTGATGCAAAAAAAGAAACGCAAGTAACTAAAATGCTGGAGCATGTTCGCCACGGCAAACTTGATCTGGGCATAGCAGACATAACTGAAAATGGTTTTCCCCGTTACAACCTGGTGATTGGTGCACAACTGGCTAAAAATATGAATGTGGATCCCGGCGATGAACTGGTGCTGGTGACGCAAGCCGCTGATGGCAGTATTGGTAATGCCCTTTACCGTGTTGCGGCGGTGCTCAAACCACTGGAACCCAACTTTGATCGTATGGGTGTGTTGATGTCGATTGAAGCCTATCAACAGCTCATGTACCTGGAAAATGGCTTTCATGAACTGGCGATTAAAGTTAATGATATGACTCAACTGGAAAATATCCAGGCCGCTATTATTGAAAAAATGAATAAACTCACAACAGCCGAGCCACTCGATAAATTAGGGGGCGTACCTGTTGTACGAAACTGGCGGCAGCTCAATCCCGCAGTTGCCGACCTGTTAGAGATGAGTAAGGCGTTCGTCTTTATTATTGGTTTTATTATTATCAGCCTTGCATCGTTAGGCATGCTCAACACCATGTTGATGGCGGTGCATGAACGTACTCACGAGTTCGGCATTTTACTTGCCATTGGTATGAAACGCCGCTGGTTACTACTGATGGTTTTATTTGAATCCTTTTTTCTTTCCCTGGTCTCTGCTGTTGTTGGCTCAGTAGTCGGACTTATCATTAATAATTATTTCGAAGAGCACGGTATCGACTTTAGCCAATCCATGCCGGATGGTTATGACTGGGCGGGAATGATTTTCGAGCCGATAATGAAAGGTTATCTTCTACCTATGGATCTTGTTTATGCCTGCCTGATGATGATGGTTGTTACTATGCTCGCGTCTCTCATTCCCTCATGGCAAACAATTCGCCTCAAACCTGCCGAAGTAATGAGGTGATGAGATGAATACGCAAGTTAATAAAATGGATAAACATGGTCACCTGCCTTTTTTAATGTTGCTGAGATTAGCATGGCGAAATTTATGGCGTCACCGTAAACGTACACTCATCACCCTAAGTTCTATTGCGATTGGCTTTGGTCTCGCCGTATTGTCCATTGGCATTGGTGATGGCAGCCATAATTCTCTCATTCGTAATGCCATAAAGTTGGGTGAGGGTCACCTGACTGTTCAGCCACGTGGTTACATCGAGGCACCGGCAAACCACAAATATCTTGCGGATGGTCTGGCACTGGCAAAAAAACTGGAAGCGCTCAATCTAGTCGGCAGTATCGAACCAAGGATCTCCTTACAGGTTCTGGCCAGTACCGCGAATAACTCTGTCGGCGCTGCATTGGAAGGCTTAAGCAGTACAAGCGATCCACGTGTTGATATGCTTAAGCCGCAATTACTTAAAGGTGTCTGGCTCAAAGTCGATGATGATCGCGGCATTGTGATTGGTGCCGGCATGGCAAGTAAACTCAAAGCCAGGATAGGCAGTAAAGTTGTGCTCATGGCAGGAAAAAAAGGTGGCGACTCTCAGGCTCAACTCGGGCGTGTCCGTGGTATTTTTAAATCCCAGGTTCCTGAAATGGATGATTATCTTATCCTCAGTGACATTCAGTTAGCCCGCCGTTTTCTTCAGGGTGAAGGCGCTGAAATAACAAAACAACCTATCACCCGTTTCGCTATTTTCCTCGATGATTCTGAAATATCCTCGCTTAATTTAATAAAAGCCAAAGTTAAATCCGCTGTTGAAAGTGATCAGGTTATCGCAATGGACTGGCAGGAAATTATGCCGCAACTGGTGCAGTTTATTATTATCGATGACGCAGGCAACTACGTCTTTCTGCTACTCATTTTAATCATGGTGATATTTGGTGTTCTCAACACCGTTTTAATGAGTGTGCTGGAACGAACGCGTGAGTTTGGTTTATTACGTGCGCTGGGATTAAGCCGTCGCAACTTACTCACACTTGTATTCTGCGAATCCTTTTTAATGGGTCTGCTGGCTATTGTTGTTGGCTGGATATTTGGTGGCGGCATTCACTTCTGGTTCTCTGAACATGGTATCGACTTTACCGCCATGATGGGTGAGGGAGGAAACGTGATGATGGGGACTTTTATGGATCCCATCGTGTATACAGAATTATCGTGGGATCGTGTTATTCAGCTCACCAGCATTATTTTTATCGCAACCTTGAGCAGTGGAATTTATCCTGCGATTAAAGCGGCACGTGTAACACCGGTTGAGGCATTACGAACCTAACTAAATGCACGTCAGAGCCTGCCCCGCGTAGCGCTTTGGGTATTCCGGTATGCCTTTAGCCGGAATCTATTTTGTTTATACGACAAGATTCCCGCTAAAGGCATGCGGGAGTAGTGGTGCAAGGAAGCACCGTTTACGAATCAAAGGATGAAATGACGGATCTACTTAAGATTTTGGAGTAAGGACTATGGCACTACTGACATTACAAGGCATTAGTAAACGCTACCAACAAGGAGAGCTGGAAGTAAATGCACTTTCAGATATCAACTTAACCGTAGAAGAAGGTGAGTTTGCTGCTTTGGTTGGTCCTTCTGGTTCAGGAAAAACGACCTTGCTTAACATCATTGGTGGTCTGGACTCGCCGACACAGGGAACGACTAAGCTCAATGGTATCGATATCACTACATTAAAAGAGGCTCAGTTATCAGACTTTCGTTTATTTCAACTGGGTTTTGTTTTTCAGTCTTATAATTTAGTCCCGGTATTAAGCGCATTAGAAAATGTTGAGCTGGTAATGGTGTTACAAGGCAAAAATAAAAACGAATGTCACGATCGAGCCAAACATTATCTTGAACTGGTCGGACTAAAAGATATTATTCACCGTCGACCTGCTGCACTCAGTGGTGGACAACAACAGCGTGTTGCCGTTGCTCGCGCACTTGCAGCCGGACCACGACTTGTTTTAGCCGATGAACCTACCGCCAATCTTGATTCAGAGAATGCCACTGCGCTTCTTGATATTATGCATACCCTATCGCATGAAGAAAAAACCACATTTATTTTTTCAACGCATGACCCGCGCGTAATGGATCGCGCCGAAAGAATTATTACCTTACAAGATGGAAAAATTGTTAGTGACGAACGACATCATCATGAACATAAAGCATAAAACCGCTCTATTTTTAATACTGCTTTTACCCTCGGTAAGCTGGGCTGCTGACCTGACTGGCCGTTTTTCAATGCTTGGCTCAACAGCCATCGCCACACAAGGTGATAGTGGTTATATTAATAAAGATAATACCCTAACGGCAGATCAACAAAGCCTAAGGTTGATGCTCGATGATGCTAAAGATAATAGTGAGTGGTCACTGCATGCAAAACTTGCACGAATTCATCTCAGTAATATCGCCTTTAATGATAATCACTCCAGCGATCTCTTTCGCTACACTGAACTTTCTTCTGGCTGGTTAGATGAGAGCGCTTCAAATATTGCCACACGATTTGGCTATGAAGTGGATCGTGCTGTTTATAAACAACGCTATAAAAAAATGACGTTTGCCTTTGGACGCCAGGCTATAGATTTTGGTAGTGGTCGCTTTTGGCAACCTCTGAATGTCTTTGGTTCTTTTGCACCGACTGATCTTGATACCGACTATAAACCCGGTATTGATGCAGCACGACTTGACTGGTTCACCTCTGACTTTTCATCACTCAGTGCCGTTTATGCCTTTTCTCCAAATGATAATGAAAATATAAAAAAGACAACGAACGCAGCACTTCATTATCGTAGCCAGGTGGGAGAACAATCTGAATACGCATTACTTGCTGCAACTATCATAGACAAGAATATTATCGGTGCTTCATTTGAAAGTAGCTGGTCGGGTATGGGTTGGCGTATTGAAGGCGCACACTATAACGATAGCCAAACAAATGAAAATTCTCTTTTTTGGATCGCCGGTGTTGATTATCAGTTTGCTAACGACACATTACTCACCGCTGAGTGGTATGAAAATAGTCGTGGCGCAAGCAGTGTTGCGGCTCTATCGAATACAAACTTACTCACTGACGCTTTAATAAAATATGGCTTGCAACAACAGCTCAGTCAACGCGTTTTCGGCTTATCTATTAATAAAGAATTCACCCCGCTTTTAAACGGTGCTTACACACTACTTGCCAGTCCGCTTAAAGATAACGATGGGCAGTACAACACTTCACTACTACATCAATTTAATCTCAACTATTCAGTCAGTAATGAATCAGATATTCTATTTTCACTTCAATTTGCTAACGGTCGGGGTTTAAATGCACTCTTCAAACCACAATCAGAATTTGGGCATATTCCCACAAGTGCGACCATACGACTTCGTTTTTACTTTTAATCTCTCTCCTTATTAAAACTCATTTAAATTTTTTATTGCTACTTGATCCTTGCTTCTTCTGAACCCATATCGTTTATAGAAACTAATTAATAGGAGAAATCTCATGTCACTAGTACGCTATCAACCATGGAATTCAATGGAACAATTACGTCGAGAGATGGGGCGGATGTTTGACCAGCACTCTTCTACTGAAGGAAGCAGCATCGCCACCAGCGACTGGGTTCCCGCTGTTGATATTAAAGAAACTGAAAAAGAATTTATCATTCATGCTGATATCCCGGGCGTAGATCCAGATGATATTGATGTGCATATGGAAGATGGTATGCTCACGATTAAAGGTGAACGTGAATCTGAAACAAAAGAAGAGCACGAAGGTTATAAACGTGTTGAACGCCAGCGCGGATCTTTTTATCGCCGTTTCAGCCTGCCAGACACAGCAAATGCCGATAAAATAAGCGCCAAAAGTAAACACGGTGTTTTGGAAATCATTATCCCTAAACAGGAAAAAGCACAAGCGCGTAAGATCGAGGTGCAATAATATTAAGTTAAGTAGGATATATTTAGCTTAATAATATTAGCTTAAATAATCCGGCTTAAAAACTTATACTCCGCGTAGCCCCAAAGAGAATAATCTCTGGAGATTTCTCTCTCGGGGCTATTTTATTTTTAAGATAAAATTCTATAACAAAAAAGGTGTGAACTTTTTAATGTTTACACAATCCAACTGTTCGCTAAAATACAGATACTGTATTGAACATACTAAAAAGTAAGTGGGAAAAATTATGAGTACGACAGTTAAACGCAACTTCACACCTTCGCAGTGGCTAAGTTTTTTATTAATGGCTGTGTTTTTAACTCCAGCCTATGCATCCTTGCCTCTCGTTGATAGTCAGGGCGTGGCCTTGCCCAGCCTTGCTCCCATGCTTAAACGCGTCACGCCTGCGGTGGTCAATATCGCAACCAGTGGCACCGTTCGAATTCAAAGAAGTCCTCTTTTTGACGATCCATTTTTCCAGCATTTTTTTGAACAACCTTCACAACCGCGTCAACGTAAAACCCAGAGTCTCGGTTCTGGCGTTATTGTCGATGCACAAAAAGGCTACATCATCACCAACAACCATGTGATTGATAAAGCAGATGTAATTAAGGTGACTTTAAGTAACGGCGAAAGCTATCAGGCCAAACTTCTTGGAACCGACCCCGATAGTGATGTGGCTATCATCCAGATTAAAGCAAAAAAATTAACCGCAATTCCACTGGCGAATTCTGAAAAACATAATGTAGGTGATTTTGTCGTGGCAATTGGTAACCCCTTTGGTCTTGGTCAAACCGTCACCTCGGGCATTATCAGTGCAATGGAACGCAGTGGCCTGGGCATAGAGGGTTATGAAAACTTTATCCAAACCGATGCTTCCATTAATCCAGGTAATTCTGGCGGTGCATTGGTTAATTTACGTGGCGAACTGGTTGGTATTAACACCGCTATTTTCTCTAAAAGTGGTGGCTCACAAGGAATTGGTTTCGCCATCCCGGTCAATATGGCCCACGACATCATGCTACAACTGATTAAGTATGGTGAGGTTAAACGTGGCCGTTTAGGTGCGCAGGCACAAGACCTCACCCCACAACTTGCCGAAGCGTTTAATATTCCCTTTCGTCGTGGTGCTGTCGTTTCACATGTTGAAAAAGGCTCAGCTGCCGATCTCGCTGGTTTAAAATCAGGTGACATTATTACAGAAATTAATGATAAAGCTGTGCGAAATGCAGATATGTTACGTAACAATATGGGTTTATTGCGTATCGGCCAAACAGTAAAAATGAAAGTTTTGCGTGATAAAAAAATACTAACGCTCACTGCCACTGTTGCAGAAGATGATGAGCCCAAAGAAAACATAAAAGGTAAAAAATTACATGTTCGTTTAGACGGCACGGAATTAAAAAATATTCCACCTGGCTCAAAGCTATATGGTCGTATTGAAGGTGTCATTATTTCTGATGTTGTATCTGGCAGCCCGGCAGCACAATCCGGCTTGCGCCGGGGCGATATCATCACTTCTGCAAACCGTAAGAACATAAACAGCATTGCAGAATTACAATCTGCTATTAAGAAAAATAAAAGCCTGCTTATCAATATACGGCGCGGCAATGCTTCTTTGTTTTTATTTTTACAATAGGGTGACTAGCTGATTTACTGTTATAAATTATTCAGAGAAATATTTAAGATTTTATTTTTTTAACCGATATATCTATCATGTGCTGTCCTTTAAATACTGAATAACAGCACGTATTACCCTAATAACAATATGGATTTACAAGCATGGCTGAATTAAAAAAAATTCTTTATGTAGAAGACGAACCTGATATTCAAATGATTGCCCGCGTTGCACTCGAAAACGTCGGAGGCTTTGAGTTACTCGTTTGTAGCTCTGGTGCTGAGGCCATAGAAAAAGCAGCCGCTTTTAAGCCTGATTTATTTTTACTCGATGTCATGATGCCTGGCATGGATGGACCTACAACACTTGCTGAATTGCGTAAAATCCCACAACTGGCAAAAATACCGGTTATGTTTATGACCGCAAAAGTTCAGCCTCAGGAAGTTGAATTCCTAAAGTCACTCAATGTCGCAGATGTGATTGCAAAACCTTTTGATCCAATGGGGCTTGCTGGAAACATTCGCGATTCATGGGCAAAAGTTACTTGAACTAAGATAACTCTATACTTTACAATAGCTTACCTAAAGCCTAACTAATAAATGCCTTTTGCAAGACATTTTTTATGCTCTGAATTTCTAGACTAACTCTACCTTTTCGTCACAATCTATACCCTCATAAATTACCCTATTTTTCTGACGGTCACATAATATTGTATAGTGCTCACCACTATTATTTAGCCTAATATTTGGCTCACTATTCTCGGGTAATTTTCGCCAAATACGCATCACCCAGCATAAATAATACAAAGAATTTAATTTAAGATTTTTAACTATTAACTACCCCTCAGGGTCGTTTAATTCGAGGAAGAAAAGCATGATTAAACCAATAGGTTCTGACGAGTTACAACCACGCTTCGTCTATGACGTAGCTGAACATGAAAAACTAAGCAAAGAAGCTGAATCTCTACCTTCAGTCGTGATTAGCTCACAAGCAGCTGGTAATGCGGTCATGATGGGCGGTGGTTATTTCAGTCCGTTAAAAGGCTTCATGAATATCGCTGATGCCATGGGCGCAGCAGAAAAAATGATCTTAACAGACGGTTCTTTCTTTCCTGTTCCTGTTATGTGTTTATTAGAAAATGCAGACGCCATTGGTGATGCAAAACGTATCGCATTACGTGACCCAAATGTAGACGGTAATCCGGTTATCGCCATTATGGACGTAGAAGCCATTGAGCAAGTCACAGACGCGCAAATGAAGACCATGACAGATAAGGTTTACCGTACAGACGACATGGAGCACCCCGGTGTTTCAGCGTTTAATGGTCAAGGTCAAACAGCGGTTTCTGGTCCTATCCAGGTATTGAACTTCAGCTACTTCCAGACTGAATTCCCGGATACATTCCGCACCGCAGTTGAAATTCGTAATGAAATTTCTGAGCATGGCTGGAAAAAAGTGGTTGCTTTCCAAACACGTAACCCAATGCATTTAGCACACGAAGAACTTTGCCACATGGCAATGGATCGTCTTGGTTGTGATGGCTTAGTGATTCACATGTTGCTGGGTAAACTGAAAAAAGGTGATATCCCTGCACCAGTACGTGATGCGGCTATCCGCAAAATGGTGGAAGTTTACTTCCCTGCCAATAGTGCCATGGTAACCGGTTACGGTTTCGACATGCTGTATGCCGGACCACGTGAAGCGGTATTACACGCTTATTTCCGTCAAAACATGGGTGCAACTCACTTTATTATTGGTCGTGATCATGCTGGTGTAGGTGATTACTACGGTGCTTTTGATGCACAGACTATCTTTGAAGATGAAGTGCCAGCTGGTGCAATGGAAATCGAAATGTTCATGGCGGATCACACTGCCTGGTCGAAGAAACTCAATAAAGTGATCATGATGCGTGAAGCACCCGATCATGAAAAAGACGACTTTGTTCTTCTTTCAGGTACTAAAGTTCGTGAAATGTTAGGTAACGGCGAAGCGCCACCTAAAGAATTCTCACGTCCTGAAGTGGCTAAGATCCTGATTGATTATTACCAAAGTTTGTAATAATCAGGCTATTAATGCCTTATTAATGACTAAAATCTAAATCCCGATAGTGGCTACCACTATCGGGTTTTTTTTATCTCTTAATAATATTAATTACCTTAAGTTTTATCCATTTATGCCGAAATATCACTAACAGACCTGAACTTTATATACGTAGAAAATAGATGAGAAAATATTTACCCCTACTTTTTATCGCGCTATTAGCTTGTACTTCTTGCACAAAAGAAGAAGCCATAAAACCTGTCAACATGACCATTGCTGCAGAAATGAGTTTATTGCCTGCGACCGTCTGGGTTGCAGAAAAATTGAGTTATTTTAAAGAAGTCGGTCTAAACCTCACCATTCGTGAGTTTGACTCGGGACGAAATGCTCTAGAGAGCATGCTGAAAGATAAAACTATCAATATGGCCACGGTTGCACAAACCCCCATCGTATTTAATAGTTTTAATAAAGAAGACTACGTCATCATTGCCACCATGGCACACTCCTTTGATGATGTGAAAGTCCTCGCCAGAAAAGACCACGGCATTAAAACAGCAAAAGACTTAAGAGGGAAAAAAATAGGTGCAACGTTACGTTCTACCGGACACTATTTTCTTGAAGGTTTTTTATCCAACCACGGTATGAATCTCAAAGACATTAAACTGTATGATGTTAATGCAGCAAAATTGAAAGACAAACTTATCTCGGGCGAACTTGATGCTATCACCAGCTGGGAACCCCATATTTACAACACTAAAAAAATATTAGATGAATCAAAACTAACCCTGTTAATCAGCCCTATCCCTTTTAGAAAGGATTTCTTTTTTACCGTTAATAAAACTTACGCTGAAAATAACAAAGAACATGTTACCCGTTTTTTAAAAGCGGTACTTAAAGCTGAAAAATATATTAATGAACATCAGGCCGAGGCACAAAAAATCATGGCAGAAAAAATTGGCGCCGACCCGGTTATTGTTAAAAACATATGGGACGCATTTATTTTTGAGATTACCCTGGAACAATCGATTCTTGTCAGCCTTGAAGATGAAGCACAATGGGCAATAGATATTGGTCATACTAAAAAATCAGCGCCAAATTATCTTGATTTTATTCACTATCAAAACTTAGAAAACCTCAAGCCTGAAGCAGTCAACATTATTCGTTAACTATGACTATTGCATCTAAACTTCGAATTTCCTCTTTATTGGTACTGATCATTTCAGTAGCATTTGGTTATTCATTTTGGCAAACATCAAAGAACCTACAAGCTCAGCGTGACGTAAATGATATTGTTCAAGCTATCATTAAAAATACATTTGAATTTAGCTTTATAACGAACGAATATATTACGAACAGAAGTCCTCGCATTCAAACACAATGGGGCCACAGTCATGCTTCTCTTGAAACCTTATTTTCTCAAGCATCTAAAACTTTACATTTCAGAGATGACAAAGTTTCGCTTAAAAAAATAATATCAAATGAAATACAAGCCGAAGAGTTTCTGATAAGGCTTATTGCTAAAGAACACACTAACAACACACACAATCATAGTTATTCAAAAACGCAAACTCGAAAAATAACTCAAACTATTTCTCAAATACATGTTCGAATTCAAGGCATGTTATCTGAAGCAGCACGAATGAGTCGGCGTTCTCTAGACCGGTTAACTTTAGCTGAGCAACAACTTGAGCATTCATCTATATTATTAATATTTATTTATTTCTTGTTTTTTATTGTTGCCTTTTTATTATTTCAAAAAAAGGTAATAAAACCGATTGTTAATTTACAACATAATGCGAAGCAACTTGCTTTAGGTGATTATGATTCACGGATACCTGTTATCGGCGATGATGAAGTATCAGCATTAGCAAAAGACTATAATACTCTGGCAAGTGAAATTCAGAAAAAAATTAATACTCTCACTGATAAATCCAGGCGTCTGACTGAATCACAAAAAGAGTTATTAACATTAAACGATAATTTACAAGATATGGTGGAAGAACAAACAAGTGATATAAGGAACAGCGAATACAAACAACGTACTATATTAAACTCCATGACTGATGGCGTTATTACCTTAAATTATGAATTCATTATTCAAAACATTAACCCTGCTGTAACACAAATATTTGGCTACTCAGCTGAAGACATTATTAATAGAAAAATCAACTTTATAATTTCTGATCTTGGAGAGGAATCAAAACATACAGAAGCCTTTTGTGAAAAAGAAGGCCTTCACAAGAGTGGACTAATATTTCCTATAGAGATTACGTTAAATAGTATGACCATTGATGACACTATCATGTATACCTGTATTGTTCGTGATATTACTGAACGCAAACGCGTAGAAAAAATGAAAGACGAGTTTGTCAGTACCGTTAGCCATGAATTAAGAACGCCCTTAACATCGATCCGTGGCGCTTTAAGTTTAGTTTTAAGCGGCGTTCTTGATCACTCATCTGAAAAGACACATGAATTACTTGAAGCTGCCGGTAGAAATACTGAGCGATTAATGCATTTAATTAATGATATTCTCGATATGCAAAAAATTGAGGCAGGTCAATTAGAATATAGCTTCAGCCAAATCGACTTAATGGATACGATTGAAAAATCCATAACCGATAATCTTAGCTATGCAAAACAATACCATGTGAACATCCAGCTCGCTGATAAAGTCGATAACATTATTGTTAAAGTAGATCCTCTGCGACTGGCTCAAATTATGTCGAACCTGTTATCTAACGCAGCAAAATTTTCACGTAAAAGTAGCACCATTTATATCCACATTACTATTGAAAATAAATTCGCTAAAATATCCGTGGTTGATACTGGTGAAGGAATCCCTGAAGAATATTTTGATAAAATCTTTAGCAAGTTCTCGCAATATGACGCCTCTGCCACAAAAGAAAAAGGGGGCACCGGTCTTGGGCTCGCCATCAGCAAACAAATGATTGAAGCAATGGGTGGCTCGATTGATTTCACATCTACATTTGGACAAGGCACTTCATTTAATATTTACATTCCCATTGATAAATAACCCTCTTGCTAACATATGTGGTACGCCATCATAGAATGGTAGAAATTTTCTTATCAAAGAATAACGGCATCTATTCGAGCTATACGTTATAATTCCCCATTATATTTATATAAATTAATGAGGGCATTATCGTGGCATCTAATAAAGGTCGGGCATTCTTTGCACTGAGTGGTTATCATTTTAATCCGGATGACGTCACTCACATTCTTGGAATAGAACCCACTTCCACTAATGCTGCGGGGATGGGTGGGAGTTCAGGCAAGCCTGTCATCAGTTCATGGGAAATTTCGACGGATACGATATCTGAAGAGGTTGATCTTTATAAATTAACGGAAATAATTCTAAAGCAACTAGAACCCGTCAAAGAACAGATTCTACAAGTATGCAAGAGCCATAATTTATCACCCAGAATGGGCGTGGTTCTGACGCTATCGACTGATAAAGATGATAACTGCCCGGATGTTGGTTTCGGTGGCAGACTGGTTAAGTTCCTGGCGGAAATTGGAGCATTTATTAATATCGACTACAAGATTTCTGATCGGATTTAATATTGCCTTAGCTATTTTTCTTTATAGCCCTGTCATTGCGACGACTGCAAGGAGAAGGTGAAATCGTAGATTGAGAGGCTAGCCTGGGCTACGCAGGAGGTAGGGTAACGCAGGACGATTCCATGGATGGAATCGATAGAGTCGCGTCGGGAACAAAGACCGAGCAGTTACCGAGATGAGCAAAGCGAAACGCGGCAATCTCATAATGAGAGCTCTGTAGCTGGAGATTGCCACGCCATAAAAAACATGGCTCGCAATGACAGTACGTTTATTAAGCCTTACTCTTTTTTAAATCGTGATAATTAGCTTTGTTCTTTAAAATCCATCGCACGCCGCCTCGAGGATCCTCAACATCACCTTTATATCGTGGCATAACATGCACGTGTAAATGATGAACACTTTGTCCGGCAGCCTCACCAACATTGATTCCAATGTTGTAGCCATCGGGTGAGAACTCTTTGTCTAAAATGACTTTAGCTTTCTGAATAGCCTTGCCGATTGCCAGCAACTCATCTTCTGTGGCTTCAAAAAAAGAGGCAAAATGCCGTTTTGTAACGACCAAGGTATGACCCGGGGTCGCGGGGTAAGTATCTATAAAGGTGAGCGTGTGTTCACATTCACCAATAAATCTCTCATCCCTGAACGTGCAAAAAATACATTCATCACTCATGACGATCAGTTTGCTTTAGATAAAGATTGCGCCTTGAGCAAATGCTCTTCACAATGCTTTAAACGCAACGGCTGAAGAGCATGCGGAAAACACTCAATAATCAATTCAAACTCATCCGCGACTTCTTCCGCAAGGGCTTTATCTTTTGTGAGTTCAGCCAATACCATGCGTGCTGTTGTTTTATTAATTCGACAAAGTACGGCAAGGTGAAACGGTTGCTGCTGTTCCATACAAACGGTTAATGCCGTTTCATACGCTCTTATTGCTTCTTCTAAACGTTCTGTGCTTTCTTCTGATTCCGCCAAATGATGCAATACCACACCACGATTATTGTGTGTCGCGGCTAACTCTAATGCGTAAAGATCGGCATCGAGTTCAGCAAGGGCATTTTTATATGCAACAACGGATTTTTGAAAGGTACGGTTACCTTTAAGAAGGCTACCATAGGTGTAAAAAGTCGCAGCAAGCTGAAACATGACCATAGCCCATTCTTCGGGTGTTTCTTTTCGGGTGTATTCGAGTAATGCAGCCGTATAAGCATCAACCGCATTATTCATTAATTTGGCATCAGACTCTTGTCGGCCAAGCGCTTGCATTGCAGTACCAAGATTAGCTTGCGTTGCCGCCCATTCAAGCGGTGACTCTTCTTGCTTCAATACTTCCAGCGCCTGGTTAAAGCATGCCATGGCCTTGTTAAATAAATCAGCATCTCTTTGTTGCTGACCGAGTGCTGCTAAGATATTGCCGAGACTATTTTGTGTTGCCGCCCAATCTAATGGTGATTGCTTGCGAAGTTCTTCTGTCAACGCTGCATCAAAAATCTCACGAGCACTTGCAAACACATTACTACTGTAACGGTGTTGCTCATAATTGCCGCGGGTGTAAAGAAAATTATCGGCGACAGTGACATTGCTATCAGCATAAATATTCTTAGCATCTTCTTCAGAAACTAAGCTTTTATAGTGATCCATCGCTTTTTCCAGCGCCTTATTGTCTGGATAAAAAGTCGTAATATTTGAGAATTTCATTGGCTAAGAATATCGTTGAGATCAGGATTTGCGTCTACAGCACCACCGAGATCGACTTCTTCATCGGTTGCATCACGTATGCTGAGTACTTCCAACATGAAAACAACGTCGCGACCACACAGTGGGTTATTTCCATCAACAGTTAATGTTTTGTCATCGAAACGTGTGACGATAAAACTTTTGGGCTCACCTTTTTCACTTTCCATGGTGATGGTCATACCGATTTCTCGATATTCTTCTGGCACATTTTCAATAGCATCAGTAAACACCAGTGACTCGTCTCGCTCACCATAGACCTGTTTCATATCAACAGGCACTTCAATGATGTCGCCGACTTTTTTACCATCGAGTTCTTTTGAAACCTGTTCGTTCATAACATCGTTGATGCCATGAACATATCCGATTGGATAATCAACGGTCACAAGTACATCGCCGGTTTTTTCATCGACGACTTTATAATTTAACTCAACGAATTTTTCTTTTTCAATTGTATCTGACATATCTTTAATCCTAAAACAGCAGGTAATACGTAATTTTGTTCCCCCTCCCATTTCGGGATAACCAGCGACTTAGCTGCATAGCTTAGTCGAATGGCTAGTTTCTCCATCAGGGGTTAGGGGGAGGGTAATAAAAAGCCCCCCACCCTAGCCCTCCCCCGAAATGGGGGAGGGAATCATCTAATTTCTTAACTGAAACAGCGAGTGTTTAGAAACGCAGTGTGTAGACTCCGCAGTTTAAAAACGCGGTGTTTAAAAAAGAGTAGCACCAAAGATTTTAACTTTGTCCTTTTCATAACCCAGCACGAGTCTGCCTAGCCATTCAGCACCATCTTTAGAGTTTATTTGTTTATATAAAACAGTGACATATTCACCACGACGTATTATGCCGAGATAGACATAATTTTCAGAGAGGTTTTTTGCCAAGTCACTTCTTGCAAACTGCTTACCCA
>JAGLTQ010000058.1 GCA_023135195.1 Gammaproteobacteria bacterium
TATAATTTTTATAAAAAATTTAACCAATTTAAGTTTTTTCAAACTTAAATCATGCTTTATTGCATCGATTACAGATTAAATTATAGTTTTTTAACAAAAAAGCATGTGAAAACTATAACTTTTATAAAAAACTAACTGATTTATGTTTTTTGCAACCTATTTTTAAGTTTTTAGTTGTAAACATTTTATTTGTTGACGACAAAAGTATTTAAAATATATTTTTTGTTCAATCTCATGGTTTGATTCATGAAATCTAAGCTTTATTTGTCATTATTTATGTAAATATCATGAATTATTCTTTAACAAAGTAAAATGCATGCATTAAATGATAAAAATACATTTAATTTTATTATTTTAAGTAATAGATCTAAGTGTTGTTATTAATAATTGTCATTAATATGCATAATATTTATAAATATTGTTTTTATTTTAGATAAAGTTTAAAAATTTACGGTTTAATGATGTTTTTATAATTATAGATGGTTTGTTATGCCTGGATTGGAGTATAGAAACAGGGTGTAGAGCTTATTGTGGTAATAAAGATACGGATTACGGAGTTATTTTTTATTAAAATATAAATCTTTCTCTGTTGCGATAGCTTGAAGAGGAATATCCCAATTATTTGTTTCTAATTGCTTCTGTTTTTGAAACTCGTAAGCAACACCTAAAAGAGTTGGTTTGTGCCAGTATCGTCGATGTCTTAAGTAAGCCAATGTACGATCATAAAATCCACCGCCCATTCCCATTCTATTTCCTTGTTCATCAAAAGCAACAAGTGGCATGAGAATAAGATCCAATGAAAGTGTTTTGCGTAAACGCGTTTTATTTGAATGCAGGGGTTCAGGAATACCAAAACGGTTGTTTAGCAGTTTTGATTCTGGAGTATAGGGAATAAACCAGAGCCGTTGTGTATTTGGTTCGGCTAACACGGGTAGGTAACAGTGTTTTCCTTTTTGCCAGGCGTATTCGATCAATAAACTGAGATCCATCTCTCCATCGTTTGAGAGATAAAATGCAATGTGTTTGCTTTGTTGAAATGCACGGCTAGCTGCAATACGTTCACACAATAAAAAAGCCGTGTGTTCGCGTTCTAATTCGCTGAGATTGCGTCTTTTTTCACGTATTTGTTGGCGTAAAGATTTTGTGTTCATGACAATCATTGAACCACGAAGAACACGAAGAACACAAAGAAAATATATAAATGCTTCTAAATCACGGGGCACACAGGGAGAATTCAGTGGTTCGAAGTAAATTGCAGGTTGGATTAAGGAGGACTGTAGAACGCGCTACGCGTTTTACCTCTGTGCAGTCCATCAGGCACTACTTCGCGTTGCTTAGGTCGTTAACGATGAATCCAACAAAGCATATTGTTGGATTCGCTACGCTTGATCCAACCTACAGGTAAAAAATGATTAAATATTATTGTTTAAATAAAGGGGGGGCAATCCCACGTGTACCGTTGTGATATGTGCCTTGAACCAGAGGTTCAAGTGGGAACGTCGTGAGCACGTTAGGCTTTCCGCTCGAGGGCGGACATGCACACAGTACTGCTACTCAGCGCCCGGAGTTATAAATTACGGCTCAAGGGTCTCTAATCACTGACGAATACCGCAGGGGATGCCCATTAACTGGGAATAACGTTTTACGTTTATCGTGGGTTAATTTTAAATGATTTTGAATGAATCTTCTTTAGGAATTTTACTGTTTTAAGTAATTAAATAGATTGACATGTCTTGAGCTTAACGGGCCGGTAGCGAAGTCACTCTAGTTTATACATTAATGTTTTATTTGAAGATAAGTTTAATTGTGAGGGGCTGGCTCGGTAGCTTATAATGCTGTTGTCAGGTTAAATTTTTAATTGGCGACTACGGTATAAAGCATCGTCAATTTTTTCTTGAATACTACGAATGCGTGTACCAACAGAAGCATCTGTTGCTGCTGGTGTTGTAGCACCATCCCGGGTAAGTAATTCATGAGATATGTTAAGTGCGGCCATCACAGCAATACGATCTGTGCCAATAATTTTTCCGCTATCACGAATTTCACGCATTTTAGTATCTAAATAGTCAGCTGAGCGCTGTAAATCATGTCGTTCATCTTCAGTACAGGCAATCATGTATTCTTTGTCCAGAATATGGATAGTAATACCGTCTGCGGACTTATCCGTCATTTTCTATTGCCTTTAAACGTCCGATCATGGCTTCTACACGAGTGCGTGCAAGTTCTGTTTTTTCGATTAGGCGAGTACGCTCACATTGCAAGTGTGTGTGGCTATCACGCAGCGTTTTATTTTCGCTTTGCAGGCGATCAATGGTTTTAATGAGATCATCAACACGGCCTTCAAGCTTTTTTAAATCCAGTTCTTCCATTTATCCCTCAGACTCTACGGAAACCTTGTAATTATTAGATAGTATAAGAATATAGAGCACATTGGGCGCGGTCAACGGGTAAACGTGTTAGAAAATGATGTAAAATTAAACATCTGATACCACGGCCAAAGCACCAGGGTGTTATTGATACTTATCAATAGCGCATCGATGATATTTTGAAGTAAAGCGGGAAAATATGAGCGAAATAGATATTCAATATGATGAAATTACTGATTCTTTGAAAAGGATCAGTGTGGAGCAGGATGCAGCGGAGGTTCATGGTGCCTTATGCGGTTTATTTTGTACTGTTAATGGTTTAAACGCCGCCTATTGGTTGGATAACACGTTAACCAATGCTCCAGAAGAGGATGCAATGACGATTGATGCTTTAAACAGTGAAAGTCGTTCGTTATTGACGCAGTTATTTAGTGCAACGGAAAAACAGCTTAAGGGAGAAGACTTCGATTTCCAGCTTTTTTTACCTGATGATAATTCTGGCTTATATTCCAGGGTTGAAGCGTTGAGTAATTGGTGTCAGGGCTTTTTGTACGGCTTGAGCCAGGGTGGATTAACCGACCCTGAAGGTTTGCCCGGTGAGTTGCCTGAAATTATAAAAGATATTGTTGAAATTTCTCGCGCAGAATCCTATGAACTGGATGATGACACTGAAGATGAAAAGGATTTCATGGAATTAGTTGAGTTTGTTAGAGTGGCGATACAACTTTTTGTTGGTGAAATGCAGCAGTTTCAGGTTGAAGAGCCTGATGATGATTCGGAATATCATTAGATTAATTTCTCGCACGTCATTGCGAGCCATGTTTTTTATGGCGCGGCAATCTCATGTTTGATGCACGAAGCTTGGAGATTGCCACGTCACTTCTAAAAACGGTTGTTTTTAGAAGCTCCTCGCAATGACGTGTGAGAGTTAAGTTTTTATTGTAATAACGGAAAAATATGAACAACACAGA
>JAGLTQ010000059.1 GCA_023135195.1 Gammaproteobacteria bacterium
CGTAAACATCTTATGCAAATTATGGGTGAAGATGCGGTGGCGATTTTACCTGCGGCCTTGGTGCGCATGCGTAATCGTGATGCAGAGTTTCAATACCGTCAGGATAGTGATTTTCACTACATTACCGGTTTTGATGAACCTGAAGCGGTTGTGATTTTGGTTCCTGGTCGTGAGCATGGCGAATATATTTTGTTTTGTCGTGAAAATGATAAAAAAATGGAAACCTGGAATGGGCTACGTGCAGGCCAGGATGGTGCTATTGAAAAATACGCTGCGGATGATTCATTTCCGATTGATGATATCGATGATATTTTGCCAGGCTTGCTGGAAAACAAAGAAAAGGTATATTACACCATGGGCGTGCACCCTGATTTTGATCAGCGCGTCATTAAATGGGTGAATCGCTTGCGTGAGCAATCGCGTATGGGGATTCATACGCCGAGTGAGTTTGTATCCTTAGATCACCAGCTGCATGATATGCGTTTATATAAGAGTGCTGCTGAAATCAAACTAATGCGTAAAGCCGCAGAAATTTCTGCAAAAGCGCATATTAAAGCTATGCAGTTCTGCAAACCGGGTGTATATGAATATCAGCTTGAGGCTGAGTTATTGCATACCTTTATGCACGAAGGTGCGCGTTTCCCTGCCTATTCTTCTATTGTGGGCGGTGGTAAGAACGGCTGTATTTTGCATTATGTGGAAAACAGTGACATCTTAAAAAATGGTGACTTAGTGCTGATTGATGCGGGTGCAGAGGTAGATTGTTATGCCGCCGATGTTTCACGAACTTTTCCGGTTAATGGAAAATACTCTAAAGAACAACGCGCTTTGTATGATATCGTTTTAGCAGCACAACTTGCAGCAATCGAGCAGGTTAAACCAGGCAATCACTGGAATGATCCGCATGAAGCGGCCATTAAAGTGATGACGCAGGGCTTGATTGATGTTGGTATATTAAAAGGTAAACTTGAAACCAATATTAAAAAAGAAACCTATAAAGATTTTTACATGCATCGCACTGGACATTGGTTAGGCATGGATGTGCATGATGTTGGAGATTACAAGGTTGAGGATGAATGGCGCGTACTTGAACCGGGTATGGTGCTCACCGTAGAGCCGGGACTTTATATTTCAGCAGATCATGACAAAGTTGCTAAAAAATGGCACAACATAGGCATTCGCATTGAAGATGATGTGTTGGTAACTAAAGATGGTCACGAAGTATTAAGTAAAGATGTGCCGAAAGACGCAGATGAAATCGAAGCCTTAATGTCGAAATAAAGAAACAATATAAACCACGGGGAACACTGGGTACACAGGGTGTTATTTTTATTAAAGTACGTGAAGTTTATTGTTTTGATTTTGTAGGTTGGATTAAACGCAGTGAATCCAGCAATCTTAATGTTATAGTGCAAAGGATGCTATTTAGATTTTTGTAGGTTGGATCAAGCGCAGCGGATCCAATAATTTTAATGCTGTTGGGTTCGTCGTGGACGACCTAAGCAAAGCGAAGAAGTGCTGAATGAAACGCGTAGCGGTTCTACAGTGCTCCTTAACCCAACCTACAACTGCTGTAAAAAGTAGGTTCGAATTCATTCGAACAACGAGTAAGAATTTACCTCCGAGGTGTTTTAATACACCTGAATGAAACGCGTAGCGGTTCTATAGTGCTCCTTAACCTAACCTGCAACGATGCTCTGTTAGTAAGCTGAAATTTAATACAATGGCACTTTGATGAAAAATAATATTTTAAGATTTTCCTTAGCGTTCTCCCGGCAACTGTTCGGTCTTCGTTCCCGACGCGACTCTACAAATTCCATCCATGGAATTGTCCTGCGTTGCTCTACTTACGGGCGTCCGTGCCCTAATGCGCTTCTGCGTCCGTAGCGTTAAAAAGCCCATGCCAAATAAAACCATAAACACAGATTTTGATCTAATAATCATCGGCGGCGGTTTAGTCGGTGCGAGTCTCGCCTGTGCGCTGTCTCTATCACAACCAGAATCATCACTGCGTATTGCTATTGTTGAAGCGTTTCCTTTTAAGTCGGATGACTCGGAATACCAGCCTGCTTTTGATGCGCGCAGCGTGGCTTTGTCGTATACCTCTAAACAAGTATTTGAAGGGATAGATTTGTGGTCATCGATTAATAAGTTAGGTGTTGCTGCCATAAAAAAAATTCATATTTCTGATCGTGGTCATGCAGGCGTTACCCGTTTAAATGCCGAAGATGAAAATGTCGATGCTTTGGGCTACGTGGTTGAAACACGGGTTATCGGAAAAGCCTTGTTTAAAGCATTAGAAAAACAAAAAAATGTCACATTGATTGCGCCTGCTAAATTAAAAAACTTTGAACTAGGTTTAAACTCTGCCAGCGTCATTATTGAAACTGGTAAAGAAAAGAAAGAAAAAACATTAACCGCTAAATTACTGGTTGCAGCAGATGGCGGTGATTCAATAGTACGTCGTTTAAGTGGTGTAAGAATTAAGCAACGTAACTACGAACAAAGCGCAGTGATTGCAAATGTTGCGACCGATCAGCCTCATAATAATCGAGCCTTTGAACGTTTTACCGACAGTGGTCCATTAGCCTTGCTACCGATGGCGGCTACAAAAAAGGAAGCGAACCGTTATTCACTTGTCTGGACAGTTAAGAGTTCAGAACAGGAAGAAATGATGCGCTGGGATGATGAAACTTTCCTGCTGAAATTAAAAGAACGCTTCGGAGAAAGAGCCGGACAGTTTATAAATGTAAGCAAACGCCATGTTTACCCCTTAAGCTTAATGCGAGCAACAGAACATGTACGTGAACGTTTAGCGATTATTGGTAACGCTGCACATAGCTTACATCCCGTAGCCGGACAGGGCTTTAATTTAGGTTTGCGCGATGTTGCTGCATTGTCACAAGTTATTATTGATGCTGAACGAGATGGAAATAAAGATATTGGTCAGTTATCAACGTTAGAAATATATGAGGCTTGGCGTCGGCGGGATCATATTCAAACCGCAATGGCGACAGATAGTCTGGTTAGAATTTTTTCTAATAAGTTTTTACCTTTAGCCGCTTTACGTAACCTGGGATTATTAGTGGTCGATATAGTGCCTCCACTTAAAAAAGTTTTTGCACGTCACGCGATGGGTTTTGTTGGTAAGTTACCGCGTTTAGGCAGAGGTCTAAAGTTATGAAAAAATCTTTAACCACGGGGAGCACAGGGAACACTGGGAGAACAACTATCGGCACTTCCATAATATACCTCCCCGTGCACCCAGTGTTCCCCGTGGTTCAAAAAAATTATGATTAAGATTAAAACAGATTTCGATATTATTATTGTCGGCGCCGGTATGGTCGGTGCAACGCTTGCTTGTGGTCTCGCCGAAGAAGCTGAAAACCTCAGTATTGCCATCATTGATGCAAATGAACCTAAAGACTGGGAAAAAGACAGTTACGATATGCGTGTCAGCGCCATTACACGTGCATCGCAAACACTATTTAAGAACATTGATGTTTGGGAAAAAATAGTCGAACAAAGAGTGACGCCTTATCAGAATATGTTTGTTTGGGATGCCGAAGGAAAAGGTAAGGTGCATTTTGATAGTGCTGACATGGGCGAAGCAGACCTTGGACATATCATTGAAAACCGGGTCATAGTAAAAGCATTACATCAACGCGTTGCAGAAATTTCAAACATCGAATTTCTTTGTCCTGTGAAAATTAAAAGCATCAACTTTAAGGATGATAAAACAGAGTTGGTATTAGACGATAAAACGATACTCTCTACAAAACTTGTCGTGGGTGCAGATGGAACACGTTCCTGGATAAGACAACAAGCCGATATCGCAGTGAAGGGCTGGGACTTTGATCAAGCCGCCCTGGTGACGACCGTTAAAACAGAAAAACACCATCAAAACACAGCCTGGCAGCGTTTTTTAAAGACCGGCCCATTGGCTTTTTTACCTTTAACGGATGGTTATAGTTCAATTGTCTGGTCGACTTCACCGGATGAAGCAAAACGTTTAACCGAAATTTCAGAAGACGATTTTGCCAAAGAATTAGAACAGGCCTTCGAAAGTAAACTGGGTAAAATTGAGTCTGTTGCCGGGCGTGCCGTTTTCCCTTTACGATTATTTGAAACTTTAAATTACGTTAAACCTCGTCTCGCTTTAGTCGGGGATGCGGCGCATACGATTCATCCATTAGCAGGGCAGGGTGTTAATCTGGGTTTAGCGGATGTAGCAAGTTTAATGACAGTTATTGTTGAAGCCCTGAATGATAAAAAAGACATCGGTGATTTAAAAGTATTACGTCGTTATGAACGTTGGCGTCGAGCAGAGAATCGATCCATGTTAGTTGCGATGGATGGAATAAAAAGATTGTTTGGCAGTGAGTTATCTGTCATTAAAGATTTACGCAATGCAGGTTTAAATCTGACGGATCGTATAACTCCGTTAAAAAACCTTCTCATGCAGCAGGCAATGGGCTTGAATGCATTAAAAGAGAATTCTAATTCAAAATGAAAAAACTCAAGCATGAAAAAGAACTGGTAAAACTTGCTGTTGATATGGTGATGACAATCGCAGAGAAAAAGGGTGTGGTGAAATTTGATGCCACTGATTCATCAAAAGAAAAAGTAGAGTATGTTTATCGTCTGCTTGTACACGATAAAGTTTTGCAACCTCTTGTTAAAGGGCAGGTAGATCAACCGAGTATGAAACATAAATTAGCCTGCTGGATGCAAAAACAACTGCCCGCGGATCACCCACTCAAAATGTAAAAGGTGTCTTTAGTTAAATACATATGGGTATAGTCTCCTGCTTCATCATTTTTTTGTTGGTTCCGTTATGGACGACCTAAGTAAAGCGAAGAAGTGCTGAATAAAATGCATAGCGGTTCTACAGTGCTTCTTGAATCAACCTACGCTGAATAATCAGAATGACCTAAGTGCTTTTTCAAGTATTTCATTTATAAAAATAGTAAATTTTTTCTCAAAATAGCCGATATACATATTAGTGGGTGTATATCAGAGGTTTGCATGAGAAAGACATACGTTTTTAAGCGGTTGAATTCAGAAGAAAAAAAAGGGCATGTAACACCCTCTGGCTTACATACCTATATTCATCCCTGTGTTATCAATAATCAGCCACATATTGTTTATCCCCGAGGATTACAGGAAAAGTCTCCCTGTTTATTTTCTCAACTTACGCAGCATTATCAGAATCAAGGGTACGTTTTAAAAGAAGATCAACGCTCAGCAAGATTTTCCAACAAATATAAAAATCAAAGGAAAAAATGGGCGCCTGTTTTGTTATTCACCGCCAGCCTGATTTTTGAAAGCAGTGCTTTTGCAGATATTGAAATTAATGTTAATGAAGATGCGTCATTTCAGAAACAGCAAAATATAGAGTTACAGTTGATTTCTAATAATAAGATTCGAGAACAAGTTCAATATGCAGTGAAACCTGCAAGTACTTTAAAAGATGTAATACAGATTAAATCTGAATTAGCACAGAGACTATTTGGTGAGCTGAAGGATCGTTATAAAAAGAAAAACTCTGATCCAGAGTATATTATTGAAGACCTGAAAGAAATTGCAAATTATTACAGTGATTTTCCAGAGTCCGTCGCGTTAATTGACGCATTAAAAGATAAAAACTGGATGTTATCTTTTGATGAACATAACTGGGTAACAACGGGTAGCGGTAATATGTTTCAGGTTGATAAAGCAGTTATTCATTTCAACACACGATCTGCAGCACAACTTCGTTTAAATAATGGTTGTGCTGATAACCCGGTGTGTATCGTTTCGCCTGCCGATGCCTTGCTTCATGAATTACTGCATACCCATAGCATGTTAGTAAAAGGTGAAGAGTTTATAGTGCAAGGTGGCATGAATAATGTGCTTTACCCCTATAAACATGAGTATGCTGTTATTGATGCAGAACGTGAACTATATGCAAGGATGAGTACGCAAGATAAAATTAAGCGTCCTCAGCGACGTGAACATACTGGTCGCACAGTAAAAGCAAATTGCCCTACCTGCATTAAATAATCCTGTTATATTCTAAAGATTTCTTATCATAGAGTTGTTTTAAACAATTAGATTATGAGTTTTATATGTATTATGATTTCAGGAAAAAATAATTAATAAGGGAGAGTTAACGATGAAGAAACTATCAGTTTTAATTGCATTTTTATTTTTATTTTTAGTTGGGTGCGGAGGCAGCTCTGCATTAATGAAACCAAGTGCAAACCAAAACATAACACCTGCGAGTAAAAAGAAAGCTAAAATTGTATTTATGCGAACTTCTTTTGTTGCAGGTGCAATCAATGCTGAATTATTTGAAATTAAAAAAGGCAAAGTAAAATTTATTGGTTCAATTCCAATGGGCAGTAAAATTATTCATGAAACTACACCAGGAAAAAAAGTGTATATGGCTTATGGGAGCGCAGCAGATTTTATGATTGCCGATGTGAGAGCAGGTAAAACCTATTATGCAGTTGTACGACCTAACTGGGGTACAGGTGGTTTCGCACCAACTCCAGTACGTACAGATGGAACAACCGATTTCAATACAGATAGTCCAGACTTTAAAGGTTGGGTGTCTGGTACAGAGTTGCTTGAACCTATCCCCGCTGATGCGAAAAAATGGTTTGCAAAAGAGAAGAAAAATATTCTAGTGGTATATAAAGAATATTGGAAACGTTTCCAAACCAAAAATATGAATGAAAAAGCTCAAAGAACGTTAACACCTAAGGATGGTATGTGAAGTAATATTCTTTCTGCTAATTAAAATGTGGTAAATCCGGGGCAAACCTGGTCATATAATGTCTATATTATAAATTCATATTCCCCTTTTTCCTTGTATTCGTCTGGTTATTAATAAGCACAAAATACTCTGATGTTATTGTTAATAATATGCGGAGAAAATCTTTAAATGTGAAATGGTTTGTGTTTTAAAACCAGTCCCTGGGCTATACTTTTTGAATATTAAAATTCACCATTTTTGTTGTTTAGGAGTAGAGCATCACCGTTAAAAAAGTTTTCTCATTAATATTGTTTTTTCAATTTGTTTTTATTAACCCCGTTCAAGCTGGAGATGCTGACTGGCTGAGAAATCTATCAATTCAAGCTAAAGCTGATGGTTCTGGAATCAAAGCAAAACTCGCCACGCGATTTAATTTAGGTGGTGTAAAAGTAAATGCAGTATTAAGCAATGTTAATGGTGTAGAAAATGCTTATATGGTGCTGCGCATGGCTGAGATGTCGGGACATGATACCGATTATGTTGTAGAGCAATACCAGGCTAATAAAGGTAAAGGTTGGGGAGTGCTGGCAAAGCGGCTTGGCATTAAGCCGGGGTCACGCGAATTCCATAACCTTAAAAGTGCTCATGCGCGCTCCAATTCAGGTAATGATGAAGGTAATTCTAAACGAGGAAAGGGTAAATCTCGTGGTCAGGGTAAGAATAAGAACAAAGGTAAAGGCAGGGGGAAAGGAAAAGCTGATTTTTAGGACGATGCTAAATTAGCGCCAGTGTTAAACGATTTTTTGAGAACCGGGCTAATCTGGTTCTCATCTTATTTTAAGTATGAAATTCTGAATTCAATTATCTCTTTGTAAAAAATAATTTGTTTTTTACTTTTCTGTAATCAAATTCCTCTTTCACTCGTCTAGCTATTAACAGGCATAAAATGCACTGATATTTTGTGTTTTTGTTAATAAAAATTAATGGAGGAATTATAAAAAAAAATAAAAAACCACGTTCTAAGAACATGGTTTTATTTTTAATAAAGCGATCCAATCGACAGTCGCGGGAATCCTGGCATTAGGTGGAACGATGGCGAGTAGTTCAGCATCCGTAGTTACCGATTAACCCATGTTTGGGAAAAGTTCGCAGGTATTGCAACAGCATGTATGAATCGTTCATTTTTATTTTCTTCAGCAGGTTATCCTTAACTCAGTTAACTGAATTTTATTTTATCGCTACAGGTGATTTTCAAAGTGAGTTAATGCTATTTATTCAAAATGGTTGGGGTGCTAGTTTTCAGCTGTTGAATCTGTCCTGCTAAAAGGGAGTTCTAAAACTTTGATAGGTGGGCGTTATTGCTCTATACAAGGTGTAAGGGCGGCGCAACTTCGACTTAAAGACAGTGAAACGGGGCAAATACAATCTTTGTATCAAACGGTTTATGATAAAAATGTATTTTATGATTTACCTGAGCTTAAAGAAAATCAGAAATTATTTAGCAGATCTCTGGATTTACTGACAACAGGCATCGCAATATAATCCAAGAGTGGATGTGACTTTCCATAATGTATTATTTTTATATTAAGATCGTTATCAGCTTTTTTAAAAATATAACTAAAATCATTAAGCGAAATAGGGTAGTCACGCATATTCACATGTTTATACGTTGAATCAGCGCATTCAAGTCCTGCATGTTGTTCAATTAAACTCTGACGCAGAAGTTTGCTATAAGTTAGTCGCCATTTTACATCAGGTGCGTTCCATGCCAGTTCATTTTTTGTAATATCAGGTAGTGCGATACCATTAATAAGCGCAGGCTCCAATAAACTGAAAGATTCATTTATATTATCAGGGTGGTGGTCAGGTCTTCTTTGATAGGGCTGATCATTTGGCCGATAAACATCATGATTAATATATACGCCTTGAGGGCTTAATGTTGTGCTGATTTGCGTGGCCAGATAATAGACTTCTTCAGGTGTACCATGATGAAGGTTGAGTCCCATAAAAATAATGTCATATTCTTCTTGCAGCAAACATGATTTTGGATCCCATGCGTTGCCTTCATAAATATTTATCTGCTGAATATTTTCAGGAAACTGAAACTGATAACGGGCAAAGTTGACTTGATCCGGATTTATATCTATGCCGGTATAATCGAAATTTCTATCAGGAAAATTGCTTATCATCCGGGTAATAGATACGGGCTCAGCACCACAGGCAAGATCAAGCACTTTAATGGTTTGAGTCGAATCATGGTTTTCAAGTAATGCCTTAATAATACGTGAACCATAGATAATAGCTTCACGGTGAAATAAAGCATTACTCTCAACGACGCGAGAGTAGCAACCATCTTTACTAAAGAGTTTTTCTTTACGCATAATGAACTAAAATGTTCTTGACCATTCTTTTGGCCATCGTTCGGCGATAACTTTTGTTTGTGTATAAAATTCGATTGCGTGAGCACCTTGTGCATGAAGATCACCATAGAAACTTTCATTCCAGCCGCTGAATGGAAAGAAGGCCATTGGTGCAGCAACACCAATATTGATTCCAATATTACCGGCATCAACCTGATTACGAAATTTACGCGCTGCGGGGCCACTGTTTGTAAAAATACAACCCATATTGCCATATCTTCCTTTATTCACCATTGCGATGGCTTCTTCCAATGTGTTGGCATGCATTAAGCCAAGAACAGGACCAAAGATTTCTGAGGTTGCAATATTTCCTTCCGGGTTAACGTTATCAATAACGGTTGGAGCAACAAAGTTACCTTGTTCATAATCTTTAACGGAAACGGCATGGCCACCTGCGATAACTTTTGCATTTTCAGTATGAGCATTATTTATAAACGATTGAATACGTTCTTTACTGTCAGCATTGATAACAGGGCCAACCTGAACACCTTTATCAAAACCGGAACCGAGTACACGATTAGTAGCAGCTTCACAGATTGCTTCTGAAAATGTATTTTTAGCTTCAGCTACTGTAATAACTAATGAGTTAGCAAGGCAGCGTTGACCAGCACAACCAAAGGCACTGTCTGCAATAATTTGTGTTGTCATTTCAGGATCTGCATCGGGCATAATTACTACCGGGTTTTTAGCCCCTCCCTGTGCCTGTACACGTTTACCATTGGCCGCACCACGACTGTAAATATATTTGGCGACTTCTGATGAGCCAACAAAACTAATTGCTTTTATCTGGGGATGATCCAACATCGCGTCAACGGTTTCCTTGCCACCATTTACGAGATTAACAATTCCTTTTGGTAAGCCAGTTTTTTCTAACAAACGTATGGCGAATACCATTGTTAAGGGGACTTTTTCAGAGGGTTTAATAATGCAGCTATTACCACAGGCAATGGCATAAGGTAAAAACCAAAAAGGGATCATGCCAGGAAAGTTAAATGGCGTAATAATACCCACCACACCAATTGGCTGGCGGATCATATGTTCATCAATACCACGAGCGATATTTTCAAGATTACTGCCCATCAGCATTGAGGGTATACCGCAGGCGACTTCAATATTTTCAATTGCGCGTTGAAGTTCACCTTTAGACTCTGCCAGTGTTTTTCCGCATTCAAGCGTTATTGTACGAGCGAGTTCATCGAGGTTTTCTTCGAACAATGTTTTAAGTTTAAATAAATATTGTACACGTTCAGTCGCGGGTGTATCTCTCCAGTCAATAAGCGCAGTTGATGCCGCTTCGACAGCGTGATTGATTTCGTTTTTAGTTGAAAGCGGGACTTTAGCAAGAACATCTTGATTAGCAGGGTTGATAACATCCTGAATTTCTGTGGATGTGCTTGCGATCCATTTTCCATCGATATAATTTTCAATAAGCCTGGCTTTAGTCACGTTGTATTACCTATTCATGTTCTTGAGATTAAAATTGTTTAGTTATCTTTTTTTACGGTAATGCCGGATAACAGTTCTTGTAATTCGAGAATGGAGATAGAATCATTTTCGCCTTTGCCCTGGCCAACGATAGCATTAAGATATTGAGTGACCTGTGAAGCACCGGGTAGTGCGATACCTAACTCATGAGCCGCTTCCATCACTATGCGCATGTCTTTATGGTGTAAACTGGATTTAAAGCCGGGTTTGAAATTTCTATCCAGCATTCGTTGGCCGTGTGATTCAAGTGCACGACTACCTGCAAAGCCACCGAGTAATGCCTGACGTACTTTTACCGGATCAACACCTGAAGCACTGGCGAGAATATACGCTTCACCAATGGCCGCAATGGTTTGACCGATCAGAACTTGGTTACATGCTTTTGTTACCTGACCGGCACCATTGTCACCTATATGCACAATGTTTTTTCCCATAGCATTAAACAAAGGCAATACACGGTTAAAGATTTCTTCTTCACCACCAACCATAATAGACAGTGCGCCATCAATTGCGCCTTGCTCTCCACCTGATACAGGTGCATCTAACATGTGGCATTCATTATCAGACAATGTTTTTGCTAAGGCTCTTGTTGCGGAAGGGGATATGGTACTCATGTCAACAACGACACTGTCTTTTTTAATACTCTTAAGGATACCTTCTTCACCTAAGATCACTTTTTCAACATCCTGAGTATCTGAAACACAGATAAAAATAATATCGGTATTAGCTGCAACCTCGGTTGAAGAGGAACATGCTGTTGCGCCGGCATCAGTAAGTGGTTTCATCATTGCGGGTCGTCGTGCATACACCCACACAGAGTGACCTGAATTTAATATGTTTAGAGCCATCGGTTGGCCCATTATTCCTAATCCGATAAAACCAATTTTCATTGATGCGTTATCCTTTATTAATAGATGTAAATTGAAGTTGTTTTAAGCTTCATCTAATAATTCAATCCAGTGTTTAACAGGAACAGTTGCTTTAGATTCGATATGTAACTGGCAACCAATATTTGCAGTGACGATGTAGTCAGGCTCACCGTTTTGTAATGAGGAAACTTTGTTTGTGAGTAGCTGTTGTGACAGTTTGGGTTGTAAGATGGAATATGTTCCCGCTGAGCCACAACAAAGGTGGCTATCAACAACGACGGTTAAAGTATAACCGGCTTGTTGTATGATTTTTTCAACCGTACCGGTAATTTGCTGGGCGTGTTGTAAAGTGCAGGGCGAATGAAAAGCCACATTTTTAATTTCGCTTGAGTTATTTGTAGATAACGTTGATAAATCTTCTTCTATTAATATTTCGCTAATGTCTTTACATAATACGCTGACCTGTTTTGCTTTTTCTGCATAAATAGTGTCGTGTGCGAGTAGTTCAGCATACTCTTTAACCATGGCTCCGCAACCACTTGCTGTCATAACAATAGCTTCAGCGCCACCTTCAATATATGGCCACCATGCATCAATGTTTTTACGCATTGCGGTAAGACCTTCATTATGGGCAGATAAATGATAACTTACTGCGCCACAACAACCTGCTTGTGGTGCACGAACTAATGAGATGCCTAATCGGCTTAACACTCTTGCAGTTGCTGCATTGGTATTGGGTGATGTAGCCGGTTGTACGCAACCATCTAAAACTAACATTGTGCGTGTAGCGTTAGTGTCGGCAGGCCATTGTGTTACCGGTTTACGTTGAGGAATTTTTTTCTTCAGTGCCGAAGGTAATAATGGCGCAAAAGCCTGAGCTATTCGTAATAAAAATGTAAATGGTTTTGTGTAAGGTAATATTTTCCGTAATAGCCAACGTAATGATATTTCGGTAATGGGTCTGGGGACTTCTTTTTCAAGCATACCTCGTCCGATATCGAGTAGTCGTGAATAATGTACGCCAGATGGACAGGTCGTTTCACAAGAGCGACAGGTTAAACAACGATCGAGATGCTGTTGTGTTTTTCGGCTAACGTGTTGTCCTTCCAGAACTTGTTTTATAAGATAAATACGGCCACGCGGGCTATCTAGTTCATCGCCCAGTAGTTGATAGGTTGGGCAAGTGGCAGTACAAAAACCGCAATGTACACAGCTGCGAAGAATTGAATATGCTTCTTTACCGTCTGCTGTGTTTTTATATTTTTCGCTAATTGATGTTTGCATAATATTTTATAATTCTTTATACATTCGACCGGGATTAAAAATTCCTTTAGGGTCAAAGGCATTTTTAAGATTACGATGTAGTTCCATCATCTTCGGATGTAAAGGATGAAAGACTTCCTGATTATGATCACCATTTCTAAATAAACAGGCATGTCCACCAGCTTGTTGAGTGACTGCTCGAATTTTTTCTGCAGGTTCTTCACTGAGTAACCAGCGTTGTGCACCACCCCAGTCCAACATCCATTTACCTTCTAATTCCAATGGTTGAGTGAAGGGCGCTAAAGACAAGCGCCATAAAGGTAACGTTGAATCAAAGAAGGGATGTGTATGTTCATTAATTTTATGCCAAAAATTATCGTTTGCTGAAAGTTCATCTCCACCAATTTTTTGTTTTGCTGTTGCGACACTGCTTGGTGTGCCACATAAGCGTAAATAGAGACGCGAACCATCATAAAGAGCGGCTGAAATTGGGAGTGATGTTCGTGAGCGTCGTGCAATAGCATCAATTGCTGTTTGTTCGTCAATCTCTTTAATGAGTGTGATTTCTTTTTCGGTTTTAGGTAAAACTTTTAAAGAAACTTCAAGTAAAATTCCCATACTACCTAACGCACCACACATTAAACGTGAAACATCATAACCAGCAACATTTTTCATAACCTCACCGCCAAAGTGGAGGATTTCACCTTTACCGTTAAGTAGTTTTATACCGAGTACATAGTCGCGTGCAGCTCCTGCATAAGGACGACGGTTACCGGATAAGTTGCATGCGACAGTGCCCCCCAGTGTTGCTGTATCACCATAATGAGGGGGGTCAAAAGGTAATATCTGATTATTTTCAGCAAGTATCGTTTCTATTTCACTTAGTAAAGTGCCTCCACGTGCGGTGATGATTAATTCAGTGGGTTCATAATTAATAATACCGGAATTTCCATTAACCTCGAGTGTTTCACCAGAGGGAGTACGCCCATAGAAGGCTTTACTGTTGCCACCAATTATTTGCAAAGAATGATTATTCTCATAGGCATCAATAATATTTTTCTGCAATGTTAAAGATAGATCGGTCATGGTATTCAATAAGCCTGTGAATATTATTAAAAACGTTCAAGTTCAGGGAAAGGGAGTTCACTATTGTGTACATGCATGGCACCAAACTCAGCACAGCGATGTAAAGTGGGTACAGCTTTGCCTGGATTGAGTAATCCTTTTTCATCAAATGCAGCTTTTACAGCATGGAATTGTTGTAGCTCCATAGCTTTGAATTGCACACACATTTGATCTATTTTTTCTATACCAACACCATGCTCACCTGTAATGGTGCCGCCAACTTTTACACAAAGCTCCAGGATTTTACCGCCAAATTCTTCAGTACGTTCCAGTTCACCGGGGATATTTGCATCGTATAAAATCAGTGGGTGAAGGTTACCATCGCCTGCATGAAATACATTTGCCACTGGCAGATCATATTCTTTTGACATGTTAGTAATACTTTTTAAAACATCCGGCAAAGACTTTCTCGGAATAGTACCATCCATACAGTAATAATCTGGCGATATACGTCCGACTGCAGGGAAAGCGGCTTTACGGCCTTTCCAGAATAGCATGCGTTCCTGTTCATCTTTTGCCGTTCGTATTTCGCTGGCATCACTTTGAATCAGAATCTCACGAACAATTAACACATGTTCGGATACGTCTTCATTGGTTCCATCAAGTTCACAAAGTAAAATTGCAGCAGCATCAAGTGGGTAACCTGCATGTACAAAATCCTCAGCTGCTTTAATGGCCAGTGTGTCCATCATTTCCAGACCTGCTGGAATAATACCTGCTGAAATAATATTGCCGACAGCTTCACCCGCTTTTTCAATATCTTTAAATGCGGCCAGAATAACTTGTGCGCGTTGAGGAATCGCCAATAACTTTACGGTCACTTCTACAATAATGCCTAACATACCTTCAGAGCCGGTCATTAATGCAAGTAAGTCAAAGCCCGGTGAATCAAGACCACTGCTGCCAATGGTGACAAGTTCGCCATCCATTGTAATGATTTTAAGTTGCTGGATATTATGAACAGTTAATCCATACTTAAGACAATGTACGCCACCGGAATTCTCTGCGACATTACCGCCAATGGTGCAGGCGATTTGTGAAGATGGGTCTGGTGCATAATACAAATTATATTCTGCACACGCTTCTGAGATTGCAAGGTTACGTACACCGGGTTGTACACGAGCTACTCTGTTATTCGGATCAATATCAATAATGTCTTTAAACTTAGCGAGGCTTAATAGAATCCCGTTATCTAATGGTAAGGCTCCACCCGATAGGCCTGTTCCTGCACCACGAGCAACAACAGGTACTTCATGTTCGTAACATAATTTAATAATGGACTGAACTTGTTCAACGGTATCCGGTAAACAAACAATCATCGGTAAATGTCGATAAGCCGATAGACCATCACATTCATATGGATGTAAATCTTCTGCTTCATGTAACACAGAATCTTTTGGTAATAGTTGAAATAATTTGTTTAGCAGAGATACTTTATCGAATGACAGCTGAGTTTTCTCTGTTTTTAATAATTTTTTATGGTCATCATTAATATTCATTTTATATTTTATCGGTTGTAAAATTATGATGTTGGAAAAATTATGTTTGAAAAAAGATAAAACTCTCTACTGGATTATCCAGCAGAGAGAGTTCACATCTTAATAGTTAGCCATAGACCAAACCTGGTAACCAGGTAACGATTCCCGGTAAAAGAATACAAAGTATTAAGCCTACTGTTTGTAATCCCAGGAAGATCAATGCTGATCTGAATATCGTTGCCATGCTGATTTCTGGTGGACAAACTCCACGCAAGTAGAAAAGAGCATAACCAAAGGGCGGGCTGATAAATGACATCTGCATGTTCACTAAATAAAGTACACCAAACCATAAAACAACTTTATCTCCCGGAACTGGCGGTAAACCAAATAAACCATCAAAGGTTAATGATTTAATGATGGGTACAAAGATAGGCACGGCGAGTAATAAAATACCTACCCAGTCCAGGAACATTCCCAGAACGACAAGAATAACCATCATTAAGAATAAAATGCCATACGAAGACAACCCGGTACTAAGAATTGTTTCAGTAATGAAGTCCTGTCCACCTTGTAAGATATAAAAACCAACAAAGATTGATGCACCAAAAATAATCCACAAGACCATAGCGGAAGCTTTTGCGGTACTGGCTGAAGCATCTTGCAGACCTTTAAAAGTAAAACGTTTATGTAACATGGCGACAAGGATAGCGCCAAAGGAACCTATTCCCGCTGCTTCGACCGGTGTAGCGATACCACCAAAAAGTAGACCTAAAACGGTAAAGACTAACAGTAAAGGTGCAATTAACTGGCGTAATAAGAGTAGTTTCTCGATTAAAGTGAGACGTTCTTCTTCCGGAATGGCCGGGCCTAATGATGGGTCTCTCCATGAGCGAAATAATATATAGGCAACGTACATACTGGATAACATTATTCCTGGCACGATTGAGCCCAGATAAAGTTCACCAACAGATTGTTGTGCAACGACCGCATAAAGAATTGCAAGAATAGAAGGCGGAATTAAGATACCCAATGTACCACCAGCCATAATCGAGCCTAATGCAATTTCATGATTGTAGCCACGCTTTAACATAGCAGGTAATGCGATGATTCCCATGGTAACAATAGCGGCACCGATAACACCGACCATTGCTGCAAGAATGGTTGATGCCAGAATAGTTGCAGCAGCAAGACCACCATTGAGTCCGCCCATCCATTTGTAGACAACATCAAACATTTCTTCAATTAAGCCAGCACGCTCCAGCATTGAAGCCATGAATATAAACAAAGGTATGGCAGCCAGATCTGAGTTGGTCATCATCGGGAAAATACGACTAGGAATGATGTTTAACATGGTCTGGTCACCGACCAGGTAAATGAAAACAACACCCAACCCACCTGTGACAAAGGCAAGCGGCAGTCCCATCATTAGTGCAACAAATAAGGTACCAAACATTAGCCAGGTTAAATCACTGATATGCACATCTTCCAGCATTCCGGCAGTACTGAACAGGAAGTTTTCCTCTTCATAAGGATCGTAAAATAGAATATTAATCAACTCGACAAGAACAACAAAGCTCAAGCTCGCTGTTGCGAGAATCATTAACCACGTCCAAAATTGACTTGACGAGATTTTTGTATACTTAAAAGAATTCATTTATTTTTTCTCCTCGCCCAAAAGACGGAACAACATAATATCTTTAATGAGTTTAGAGATGCCGGCGAGTGTGAGTAAAATCGCACCGGTGAACATCAGTAATTTAACCGGCCAGTACTGGATACCCCAGGTTTCCAGTGTGATTTCATTCATTCCATATGAACTTACGAAGAACGTCCATGACGTCCCCATCAGTGCCAAAACAAAAATAAAGAAAAATACAGAGGTAAAAATATCCATACCGGCACGGCCACGTGGCGGTAACTTCACATACAGAATATCAACGCGAACATGAGCACCATGCAACATCGCATAAGCGCCCGTCATAAGGTATTGCATGCCAAATAACAAGAAAGAGGCTTCATGAACCCATATGGTTGGCATATTAAATATATAACGCATTACTACTTCATAAAAATAAAAGACCACGGCATTAACAGTCCATAAAGCAATAAAGATACCGGTGAAATCACTGACTTTATCAATAAATTTAGTGACGCGGTTGCCTTTTACATGAAGTGCAGGGTCTTCTTCAGCTAAAATGTCAAGCGCAAGCTCTTCATCTGGAGTAAGGATTGGTTCTTTTTCACTGGTTGCTTTGCGTTTAACCATATACATAAACACTAACGGCATAATCGTAAGCCAACCCCAGTATGCCCAGTGTGGCAGGACGAAACCGAAGCCTTGTAAATCATTCATATTGCAATCTCCAACACGACTTAATATTTAGATGAGAGTTGAAGATGGCATCTTCGCCATCCTCAACTTCATTTTCAGGTGACAAAATTATTTAAGTTTATAACCTTTGATATCTTCTTTGGTTACATAACCCATGATGTCATTTTGCATATAGTCAAGTTGCAGTTTGAAAACACGTTTCGCATCTACATTTTTGTTTGCCCATTTGAACCAGATAGGAATAGCCGCACGACGGAACTTAGCCACATCTTCTGTACTTAAACGAGAAACCTTACTGCCTGATTTTTTGAACTTCTCAAGGGCTTCAACATTACGCTTCTGAATAGCAGTGTAATGCTCAAGTGAGTAAGCTTTAACTTGCTCTTCAACCAGTGCTTGTAATTCAGGAGATAGACGATCCCATGCGCGTTGGTTTACTGTTAGATCCATCAAATCTACAGGTTGATAAATAGACATCATGCCTGGAGGTCCAAACAAAATATTTTTAGTTACCTGACCAAAACCAAGATCCCAGTTTACGGCAGGACCTACATAATCTGCCGCATCAATCGTGCCTTTTTCCAGCGCAGGGAAAATATCTGAGCCTGGTAAACTAACAGTACTGGCACCGAATGATTGGAACACTTCAGAAACCATGCCACCTGGTACTCGTAGTTTCAAACCTTTAAAATCAGCTAAGCTTTTAACGGGTTTTTTAGAGTGAATGATATTAGCGTCATGATGAATAGGGCCGACATACACAAGGCCTTGTTTCGCGTAAATTTCACGTGCCATTTCCAACATACCTAAGCTGTAGAACATAGTGTCCCATTGTGCTGGTTGATCAGGGCCTGCTGGGTAAGATGATAAAAATACTGAAGCTGGAATCTTACCTGCCCAGTACAAGGTAAATGGATTCATTCCTTGTAATACACCTGTTTTTACAGCTTCAAAAAGGGCATTGTTATCTGCTGCAACTGATTTTGCAGGGAAGGCTTTAACGATTAACTGGCCATTTGATTTTTCAGCAAAACCATCGCACCATTTTTTGAATAATGTATAACCTGTCGTACCCGCATCCCACGTAGTCTGGATTTTCCATTTATGAACTTTACCTTTTGCACTAGCAATCATCGGGGCACCTAATATCGCGGTACCACCAATTGCAGCAGCAGATTTTATGAAACTACGACGGCTAGTAGTTTTGTCCACCTTGTCAGTTACAATAGTAGGTTTTTTATTATCTTTCATTTTTGACTCCTCTTTTGTTGTCGATATACATCGATCATCGATTAGGGGGTTACCCCCCATGTCGAGCTTATAATTATGAATTATTCATTATTAAGGTATGTTTATACTTATTTATTGTTAAGTTAGCAATCGTCTAGATAATATTTAAGTTACAGGTTTCGTATTTTTTGATAGATATATATAAGCAGTAGCTAATGCATCTTCATCGCCAACGTTACCTGGAAAAATAACGACAGGCATATCAGGAAAACGGGGGTGATCAGCAGGACAACAGACCACCGAACAACCCGGTAATATTTGTCCAACAACACGTGAAGTGCGTAGTGATAAACCACTACTCAAAACATCATTTGAAGTGATTCCTCCTTTACTAATGAGGTAACCCAGCGTTTCAGGTAAGTTGCGAACAACATCCATAAGAAATTCAGATACCTGTTCACCAAAGGCTAAACGCGTTTGCTGGTCTGAAAATACTTTTTCAACACGACTAGTGTAAATAACGGGGGTTAAATTTTTCGCATGTGCTTCTTCAGCACGTTTCAATACATCTTTTAATAGTGAATCACGTTCAGTTGGAATACGCTGAACATCCACTTCCAGAGAAACGACATCATCTTGCTTGAGTAGTTGTTCCAGTTGTTGAGTTGTCTTTTTAACGTGTGATCCAACAATGATTGCACCGGCTTTACCATTACGGACATAGTTAGACATGGCCTCAGCTGCAACAGGTTGAGGAGGCAAATTGGCTAATGAGGTTAATAAACTGGCGCCGCTACGGAATAAGAAACGTTTACCTTGCCTGGTTGCTTCGGTTAATTGTAAAGAAAAATTATTTAGATCATCCTGAGTTTCACAATCCACTGCACAACAGACATTGTTTTTTAGATTTAATAAACGATCTTTGCTGTTGCCTCGTACATCGCTTAATAAAAATCGTTCAACTTGATCTGCCTTTATACGTCCAGATGTTTTTTCTTCAACATAATCAGGAAGGTAACTGTGCGAGTAACCGAATACAGAATCGTTTGCGAATTCAGTTTCGTGAACAGGTATTTCTTTTCCATCAACTACCAGATAGTGAATGCTGTCACGTGTAATACGTCCACCTTCAAAAAATGCAGGGACAAGAAAATGTGCATCAAAGGGACCAAGTTCTTCGGCAATGACATCGGTTTCAACAGGATAGTGTCCGCGTAATGTTGAATCAGAACGGCTAACCAGAATAGGGTTAATGATATGTTCTTCCTGCTTTAGTTCATCAAGAATTTGATTGATGTTTTGACATACTTCATGAGTTATATCGGCAGCACGATTCGCATTCATACCGCGGGTATTTGTAAGAATAAAAAATAGCGGGGCAGGGTCAAGCATTGCTTCACGTAATGTCTCAACATCCCAACGGGTTAATAACAAACAGCTATGTACTGTTTGTGAGCCGGTTGGATCATCATCAAGAACAATAATTTTTGTATATTTCATTGTTACTTATTTCTCAAAATAAATATCGTGCAAAGGATTAATGAGTAACACCTAAAGTGTTAGTGGGGGGTGACAGGCCTCCTTTGCACGATAAAAAAGTTACTTGGTTAAATTTACTACACGATCAGCCATTGCATCAGGTGTAATACCGTTGAACTCCATAACTTCAGTTGGCGAAGCAGTGGTTTCACCTCGTTTCCAACAGAAAGTGTCACGTTTGTTTGCGCGTGTACGTAACAATACGGGCTCTAATGGAGCACTTGGGCCACCACTCACTGCAAGTAGTACGTCAGCATCAAACAAAACATTAAAGTGATCATCATCCATAAACTTGTTATCAGGTTCTGATACCGTATCCCAGGCAACATCAGTCGGACGATATAAACGACGAGGATTAACAACCGCTACAATACGTACGCGGTAACCTTGTGCTTCAAGTTTATCTTTCGCTTCAAACACAGGCAGGAAGACCATGTCGCCTGTTACTGCAAAAACAACCGTGCCTTTATCACCTGCTTCACTTTCATAAATAGTTGCGGCACCTTCTTCGATGGCGTGCAGTGACTCTTCAACTGTCATGTAAACAGGCAGCGGACTTTTAGATGCAATAATCACCATGCCTTTATTGAACGAATTCGTTGCCCATTCATAAGCCACCTGAATTGCATTCGCGTCACAAGGGAAAAGTGGGTAAACATTACCGTTACGCATCATGCCGGCGAAAAAGTTTTCAATTTCAGGACGTTGATGAGTCCAGCCATTTCGACCTTGTTCTAAAGCACCCGCAGTAAACATGGTAACGATAGAAGGTGTTTTACGACGTAACTCGGCCATAGCCTGAGTCACGGTTTGCACAATCGGCCAGCCGTTAATAGCAAAACTCTCATACGATAACCATAAGGCACGTGAACCAAACAATGCCAGACCCGCAGCAAGACCGGCGCAGGCATCTTCATTTAAGGGTTCATAAACCTGACCATCAGGTTCCTGGTTATAAAGTGGATCTACTGTGGGGTGACGAATTTTTAATGCATCATTGATGTTCTTCATCGCAGAGGCTTCGTTACCATCTGCATTAGTGACAATAAAACGTTTATCGGCTTGACCAACAGCCGCCACCAGGGCACCCATTGCAGTTGCAGGAACCGCCTTTTCTTCTTTATTGAATTCATTAATCGGTAACTTGCCTAATGGAGCAAGATCAAGAACATGTTCTGTTACTGATGTTTTAACAGCAGGTCCGCCGCCAGCACGAGAGAAGTTATCACGCACAATTTGCCATGCTTCAGGGTTTAACGCACGACGCTGCAGACCAGCAATAATATGCGGTTGATCTAAGGTATCCGTTGGATACAAGTTATGAGATTTAGAACCAACAGTATGTACACCCGCCCCTTTCATTTGTTTAATGATAAAAACGGTTAAGGTTCCACTCATGGCAGATTTAGCAGCTTTATCAACACCCTCAAGAATTGCTTGTGTAAAAGCTAAACGTTTCTCATGTGAGAAATAAGTACTATCGATATAGTCGCCTTCCTGACCGGAGTCATCAAAGTCTTTAGCATCAATGAGAACAACTTCTTTAAAGCCGTGACCTTTCCAGTAATTCGTCATTTCTTCATTGGTCATACGTGAAACCATTGAATGATGTTCCTGGCTATAACCATTCCATACCAGGGTAGGCAGGAAGTTCGTTGTCTCTGGATAAGCGGTATTGAAATGCATCATCGACGAGAGGATATATGGTTCGCCCATACCACCATCACCCATTGTGAACGGGAATAATTTTTCAGGGTGTAATAATGCACCGGCCATTGCAAAGTGTTGGCCCTGACCTAATGGACCAGCTGGGGATAAGAGGCCAGGTACTGCTCCTGACAAGTGACCAAGCAGGCCTTCACGCTCACGAAAACGTGTCTGCATATCGGAAACTGTTTTGATGCCCATTTCTTCAAGCGAGCTATCCAAAAACATCGCGCTATAGAAACCGGGTGCATGGTGCCCCACTTCGGTAACAATATTAGTATGGCCAAGCATAACTAATGCCGCATAAGCATCCGCACTTGAGGCAAAACCACCCGGATGGCCTGAGCCTTTTGAACCACAAACTTGCAAAGTGAGATAACGTAATGCGTCTGCCATTAATTGTGATTGATATACAGCCTCAGGGTTTGCTGGGTCAGTGATAGCATTCTGGCCTTCAGTTATAACAGCCGTAGCGGCTTTTTCATTATATTCTGGCCATGCACTGCCATAATGTTGGATACCTTCACAAAATGAAGGAGTGTTTTTTGTGTTTAATTCTTCTGCTGAGCTCATTGAGGTAATCTCCTGACAATACGATAGCAATCGCATTGAGTTAACGGTTTTATGTCATTGCTTACTGGACTGCAATAACCATAGAATAAAAAGTGAGTTTTCACAATGTGTAATCGCTTTCATAATGCGAAATCCAAATAAAGTGAACTCTAATTAAACGAGCTTGTATGGGGGTTAAGCTGGTATATCGATAGGATATGTCTTACTATTTCACAGTAAGTAATCGTTTTCATAATGTGAAAGAGGCTAAAATGAGTAAGACTTCTTCAATCCAGGTTATTGATCGAATGGCATTATTACTGAATATCATGGCGCAATATGATGAAGCGGTAAGTCTGAAAATTCTTTCTGCCGAAAGTGAATTACACCCATCTACGGCTTTCCGTATTCTTTCTTCATTAACCAAACATCAACTTGTTGAACGTGATGATGCCGGTTATTACCACTTAGGTATCAAATTACTTCATCTCGGAGCCCATGTTCGCCAACGTGTTGGTCTGCGTCAGCAGGCAAAACCTATTATGAGAAAACTTCGTGATGAACTGGGTGAAACTATAAATCTGACAATAAGAGAGAATGACGAAGTTGTTTATGTTGAGCGTTCAATTAGCGGCCAGATGATGCGCGTTGAACAGGTTATTGGTAGTCGTGCCCCTCTTCATGTAACCGCTGTTGGAAAGCTTATGTTGGCAGAATCCGGCGAAGAAGGCTGTCGCAAATATGCAGAGCGAACGGGTTTACCGGCTTATACAAAAAATACTATTACGGAAATAGATACTTTAATTAGTAAAACCAGGCAGGCACACCGCAATGGTTTTGCTTATGATGATGAAGAAGCAGAAAAAGGTGTAGGCTGTATTGGTGTATTAATTTATAACAATACAGGTGAAATTGCGGGTGGCTTATCGCTTTCTGCACCGATTGAACGACGCAAAGAGGAATGGGTACCCATTGTTATAGAGGCTGGCAAACGCATATCAGAAAGCCTTGGCTACTTTGGTTATTACCAATAATTTCACTGCTGTCCCGTTAACTTTTCTGAGAGGTCTACAAATCATTGCTTAGCTTTGAATAGTTTAAATTTATACTATCCGAGACATGAAATGGAAGCTGTCGCCTGAGACACGCTGTAAATACATCCATGTACGCTCGGATGTCGCGTCCATGCGACATACGGTCTCAAGCAACAGCTTCCATTCCATGCCTCTAACAGTTAACGGGACAGCAGAGCAATAATTTATAAAGTGGGTTCAAGGAAGGAAATGACAGACCAACATACGAGCAATGTTGGCTCCGCTGCGCTCGGTAACTGCTCGGTCTTCGTTCCTGACGCGACTCTACCAATTCCATCCATGGAATTGTCCTGCGTTACTCTCGACAATTGCTCCTGCATTGTTCTCGGCAACTGCGTCCTGCGTTGCTCTACCTCCTCCATCCATGGAGTCGTACCTTCAGCCATCCGTGGCTTCGTACCTCCTGCTTCCCTGCAGTCGTTGAGCCCACCTACAAAAATCACAAATAATGTTAACGGGGCGGTGGTGATTCTAAAATTATAATATGCAAACGTCGCGGGCCATGTGCCCCTAGTTGTATTGTTTGCTCAACATCTGCAGTACGAGATGGTCCTGTAATAAAATTAATAGAACGTGGCATGGTTTCACCGGCTTTTCTTAATAAGTCCCATGTATCTTCCATGTAAGGATAAATTTTATTTTGCTGAATAATACAGATGTTATTATCAGGCATAAAATTTAATGTTGTTGGACTCTCTTTACCTGAGCAAAGAACTAATGAGCCTGTTTCAGCAATACCCGCATAAGCCATAGTCAGAGTGGTATTATCATTATCTTGTGCAGCTCTATACTCAACCGTTATTTCTTTTTGCCATTTTACTTGCTTTAATAAATCATCTGGGGCGGAAACCAGCTTTGGCTCTATGTTGTAATAAGATATATATTTAAAAACTGCTGTTGATAAGTCAGTTATATTTTTTATTGACTCAACGGTAGCCGCAACACTTTTTGCTTTTGAAATAAAACGTTTAACAATATTTTCAGAATAAACAGGAAGTACTCCCCGTTTGTGGGCAGATAAATATTCTTTAATCGTTGCTGTTTTTTGCTCTGTTTTAGATGATGCTTGTTGCAAACGTGAAAATATTTCTCTACGTGAATTAGTCATGTTTGCTCATCCTTTTATTTTTTTGTTGTTTTTTCCAGGCAGAAATAAAACTTTGTCCTTGAGGTGAAGGTAAGTCTCTGGATCGGGTCCATGCGCGGCTAAAAGGGATATGACGAATACTGCCCGTTGTTTTTCCTAACCAGCTAAGTAATTTAACAAAAATATTTGTAGCTAATCTGTAAAGACGTGGATGCAGAGCAAATAAAGCCCATAGTTTTAAGGCTAAACGTGAACGTGTCGAATTGATTTTTTCTTTATGTGCTTGTATTCGGTGTTGACGTAATAATTGCGGTAAAGGAATTGACATAGGACAAACTTCTTCACAACGCCCACAAAGTGTTGAAGCAAAAGGTAAGTGCTGGCCCTCTTTAAGTCCTTGCATTAAAGGGGTAAGAACAGAACCCATCGGCCCCGGGTATACCCAGCCGTAAGCATGTCCGCCAATCGTACTATAAACAGGACAATGATTAAGGCAGGCACCGCAGTGTATACAGCGTAACATGTCATGAAATTTACCATTCAACATTTCGCTGCGTTTATTATCTACCAGGACGATATGGAAAGACTCGGGGCCATCAAGATCAGATTCATGTTTGGGGCCGTTGAAAAAAGTAGTATAAGACGTTATTTCCTGACCTGTTGCACTTCTTGCCAATAAGCGCAGTAATACCGATGTGTCTTCCAGTGTTGGAACTACTTTTTCGATACTTGAAATTACAATATGTGTTTTAGGTAAACTTGCGGTTAAATCACCATTACCTTCATTAGTTACAATAACAGTGGAACCGGTTTCAGCAATTAAAAAATTGGCACCGGTAATGCCGACGTCAGCCTGAATAAATTTATCTCGAAGTACTTTACGCGCTTCATCGACAATTTCAGGAATTGTTTCAAGCTTACTTTTAAAGTTATATTTTTTGTGGTGTTCTTTAAATAGCTCCGCTATTTGTTGCTGGCTTTTGTGCACCGCTGGCGCAATGATATGACTGGGTGGCTCTTCGGCAAGCTGAATAATATATTCACCTAAATCGGTTTCTATGGTTTCAAAGCCGGCTTCTTCCAATGCTTCGTTCAAGGAGATTTCTTCCCCGACCATTGATTTACCTTTAGTGATGCTTCGGGCGTCCACATCTTTACATAGTTTTACAATAATACTTTGTGCTTCTTTTGCAGTACTGGCCCAATGGATATGGCCACCACTTTTTATCACTTGTTGTTCAAACTGTTCAAGGTAAGCGCTAAGGTTTTTTAGTGTATGTTCTTTGATTTTATATGCATTAGTACGTAGCTCTTCAAATTCAGGTAAAGCATCAAGGGCTACCTGGCGTTTATTAATAAAGCCATTTTTTGCATTTTGTAATGCTTTTTGTAAAGTGGTATCGGCTAATGCTTCAACCGCATTTTTTTTGAAATTACAGGATGTGGATTTCATTATTTTCTATCAGCTGTTTTTGAGTCAACAGACTTGTCAATAACATCACCAATACCCGCCTGATCAGTTTCACCCGCAAGTAATTCGGCAATATGAAAAACCTTTATTGGTTTGTTTAAGCGTTTTAGCCGGCCGGCAATATTAAGTAAGCAGCCCAGATCAGCTGAAACTAATATTTCTGCACCTGTTGCTATAATATTGGCGACTTTATCATTTACCATTTGTTCAGATATTTCCGGGTACTTAACACAAAAGGTTCCGCCAAAGCCGCAACAAGTCTCACTGTCTTCTAACTCGATTAAGTTTAAGTTTTTGTTTGAACTAATTAAATTACGAGCTTGTTGTTTAGATCCCGTTTCACGTAATGATGAACAAGAATCATGATAGGTTATAGAGCCTTTGTGCTTCACTGGGAACGATGTTTTTTTTGCGACATCATATAAAAAGTTTGTTAGTTCATAACATCGGCGTGATAAATCCGTTGCTTTACTCTGCCATTCCGGATTATCCTCGAAAAGCTTTGGGTAATGCTGAATCAGCATTCCGGCGCAAGACCCGGAAGGTATGATGACATATTTATAATTGTTAAATGTTTCAATAGTTTGCTGGGCAATCTTGCGAGCATCTTGTAAATCACCATTGTTATAAGCCGGTTGGCCGCAGCAGGTTTGCAGTTCAGGGACGTCTACCTGATAGCCTGCCTGTTCTAGTAATTTAATAACAGCAAAGCCTGCACTTGGACGAAATGAATCAATCAGGCAGGTAGCAAATAAAGCAATTCGCATATAGGGCTCGTTTAATAGATGTTAGGTTATAACGCTTATCATTTCATGTTATCAGTTATGGTGAAATGCTATATTTAAAAAAATAAAATATTATTAAGTGTTTAGGGGAGATTAAAATGAATGGTTCTACTATGCAACCGGATGTAATTGAAGACGCTATTCTCATGCAAGGGATGCAGGTGCAACTTGATAAATGGCAAGGTTTGCTTGAATCGGGACATAAACGTGTTGGTTGGAAAATTGGTTTTAATGCTCTGGCTGACCAGCAACGTATGAAGTTAGCAATGCCTATTGTTGGCTTTTTAACAAGTGAAAGTATTCTTGATTCGGGAAGTACATACAAAGGTAAAAAGCACGCTAAACTTATGTTGGAGGCTGAAGTTGCCATTCTTATTGGTAAGGATGTTTCTGCCTTTGCTGGTAAGGCTGAACTGCTTGCTGCCATTGAAGGTTTTGCTCCAGCGATAGAAGTTGTTGATGTGGCAAGGTCGTCTCATGATATAACTTCAATTCTGGAAGATAATATTTTTCATGAAACATTTATTTTGGGTGAACTGATTAAGGATATAGCGGAGTTTAAGGTGAAAGATATCATGGGTAATGTCTCTGTGAATAATAAGGTTGTGCAAACAGCCGATCCTTCACGTTACCCTGATGATATTAGTGAAGTTGTTTCAGTCGTTGCCGATACACTGGCAGAGCAGGGGAAATGTTTACAAGCAGGTGACTGGATAATATCAGGTTCAATTACCCAACCCGTTGAGGTATTTGCAGGAGATCAAGTTAAAGTTGCTTTATTGCCACTGGGTTCGCTTTCGTTAAATATAGATAAATAAATTTCATAATAAGCTACATTGTGTCTGGATACTTATGTAGTAAATGTTATGTCATCGGCCTAAAAAAATTTGAGGTTAATATTATGACTGAATATATCAATATTGCAGGACTTCAAATCGCCAAGCCGCTTTATGAGCTTGTCAAAAATGAAATATCTCCAGGCACCGGGATAAAGTGTGATGATGCCTTGCAAGGCTTTGCTAAAATTATTGATGATATGAGTGCACAAAATAGTGCTCTGTTATCCCGGCGTGTTGAACTTCAGGCCAGAATTGATGCCTGGCATCTTGAGCATAAAGATCAAAAAATTGATTATGCTGCGTATAAAAACTACCTTTATGAAATTGGTTATCTGCAAAAAGAAGCAGAAGCATTTACGATTACAACAGATAATGTGGATGAGGAAATTGCTTCAATAGCCGGGCCACAACTTGTTGTTCCTGTAAGTAATGCACGTTATGCATTAAATGCTGCCAACGCACGATGGGGCAGTTTATTTGATGCGCTTTATGGTACGGATGTTATTCCGGAAAAAAATGGTGCAAAGAAGGGGGCTATATTCAATCCTGTGCGTGGTGCGAAAGTGATCGCTTATGCTAAAGCCTTTCTTGATGAAGCTGTCCCCCTTAAAAATGGCAGTTATATTGATGCCATTGCGTATAGCCTTAAACAAGGTCAACTGTCCGTTACACTTTCCAGTGGTGAACACACTGAGCTGGTTAATGCCTCTCAGTTTAAGGGCTATCAGGAGAATGAAGGTCAAATATCTTCATTGTTATTAAGTAATAATAATCTTTACATTGAAATACATTTTAATACCGATCATCCCATTCATGAATTACACCCTACCGGCATACGTGACATCTATCTTGAGTCTGCTATATCAACCATTATGGATTGTGAAGATTCTGTTGCCGCGGTAGATGCTGATGATAAGGTATTGGTTTATCGTAACTGGCTGGGTTTAATGAAAGGAGAATTATCCTGTTCTTTTGAAAAAAAAGGAAACAGTATAAAACGTTCCCTGGAACCTGATCGTCGCTACCTATCATCTGATGGAAGTTATTTTGAAGTGCCTGCACGTAGTTTAATGTTAATACGTAATGTCGGTCATTTGATGACAACCGATGCGGTACTGGATAAAAAGGGTAATGAAATTTATGAAGGCATGCTGGATAGTTTTATTACAAGCTATTGTGCTCTACATGATCTCAAACAGAACAGTCCTTATCAAAATAGTCGCAAAGGAAATATTTATATCGTTAAACCAAAAATGCATGGTCCGGAGGAAGTGGCTTTTACGGTGAATCTTTTTTCACGCATTGAAGAAGTGCTTAAATTAAAACGCAATACCATAAAAGTAGGCATTATGGATGAGGAACGTCGTACAACTTTAAATTTAAAAGAATGTATTCGTGCGGCAAGTGAACGTGTTATTTTTATTAATACCGGTTTCCTGGATCGAACCGGTGATGAAATTCATACTTCGATGGAAGCGGGAGCCATGGTGCGTAAAGATGACATGAAATCATCTGCCTGGTTAAAAGCCTATGAAAGCTGGAATGTGGATATTGGTTTATCATGCGGGCTTGCAGGTAAAGCACAAATTGGTAAAGGTATGTGGACCATGCCGGACCTTATGCATGCAATGATGAAAAATAAACGTGCACATCCCGAAGCCGGTGCGAATACCGCATGGGTTCCTTCACCAACAGCGGCTACATTACATGCCATTCACTATCATCAGGTTGATGTTTTTGCTTTGCAAAAAAATATCATGCAACGTGAACGTGCCAGTATTGACGATCTTTTGACTATTCCGCTTGCGGAGTCAGCAGACTGGAGCGATAAAGAAATTCAGGAAGAATTAGACAATAACATGCAAGGTTTATTGGGTTATGTTGTTCGCTGGATTGATCAGGGTATGGGTGCATCCAAAGTACCCGATATTAACAATGTTGGTCTCATGGAAGATCGCGCAACATTACGAATATCAAGTCAACATATTGCCAACTGGCTTTATCATGGTGTGGTAAATGAATCACAAGTTATGGCATCACTTAAACGTATGGCAGAGTTTGTTGATCTGCAAAATATTGGCGTGCCTAATTACATTCCAATGGCGCCCCATTATATCAGTCTGTCTTTCCAGACGGCACAAGATATGATTTTTCATGGACGACGCGTTCCGAATGGATATACCGAACCTACCTTGCATCGTCGACGCCGACAATTAAAAAGCGCGTTAAGAGGTGATTACTAAATATAAGAATTGCATAATTGTGCAAGCTAAACTCGAAAGGTATAAAAAAGTAGCATTTCTTTAAATTGGTGATATCGTCATATTAAAAATTTCGCCGGCAAAAAAATGGTTATAAAAACAGTTCAGTTAATTAAAAATAGAAGAAAGATTTTTCTTGATTATTATGTATACTATAAATTATAGATGTTTTTTTAAATAGTTTTTAAGGTGACATGCCATGAAAAAAGTAATACTTACACTCACTCTTTTTATTATTCCTTTTTTTAATGTTTTTGCGACTGAACGAACATTATCACTAAGCTTAACCAGTAATTATGTTTTCCGAGGTGTAACACAGACGGATGATAATGCTGCGGTTCAGGTAGACTACCAGTTGTCGCAGTCAGAGGATTCGGGGTTTTACGCCGGTTTTTTTGCATCGAATGTTGCTCAGGGTGCTGAGGTTGATATCTTTGGTGGTTTCAAATTAGCTTTCGGTAACCAGAATAAATTTATTATTGATCTTGGCGCGGTTGAATATTTATATACTGACGATAATTTTGCTCCTATTTCCCATGAGTTTTATGCCGGCGTAGAGTATGAAATGTCATACCTGAAATATTATTTCGGTGAGAATGAAACACGTTATCTGGATATTGGTACCGGCTTTGTTGTTTTAGGTGGCATACAGTTATTACTTCATTATGGAGAAGTTTTTGTGGAGACGGCTCCTGGTGGAAATGATTTTAGCGTGTCATTACAAAAAGATTTTGGCCGTACTAAACTAGGTTTAACCGCGACATATGAAGATAAAACGGTAGCAAAAGAATCAGAGTTATTTGCTTTTATTTCCGTTGCTTTTTAATTTTCACATAGGCTCTTAAATTCACCTTAAAGATAAGTGCTATCCCTATTTTGAACGGCTAATTTAGGGTATCTTTAAGTCTATGGAAATCCTGAATACAATCGCAATTCTCCTTACTCTATCTGCTATATTTGCATATCTGAATTTTCGTTTTTTTAAGCTGCCGACAGCCATTGGCATAATGCTTATTTCCCTGGTCTTATCACTGTTGTTACTTATCATCGGAAAGTTCGGATTTTTAGATATATCGCACCAAGCCAGCAGGCTTATTCTAGGAATAGATTTTCATACCGCACTCATTAATGGCATGTTGAGCTTTTTATTATTTGCCGGTGCTCTGCACATTAACCTGAATGAATTAAGTAAACAAAAATGGGTCATTCTCATTTTAGCCTCGGTCGGTGTGATTACTTCTACCTTTATAATCGGTGGCATGAGTTGGGTGATATTGAATGCCCTGGAACTGAATATTAGTTTTATTTACTGTTTATTATTTGGCGCGCTGATATCTCCTACCGATCCTATTGCAGTACTTGGAATTTTAAAAACAGTCGGTGTGCCTAAAAGTTTAGAAATAAAAATTTCTGGTGAGTCATTATTTAATGATGGTGTTGCGGTTGTCGTTTTTTTAGTTTTACTTGGTATCGCCACAGGACAGGGTGAAGCATCTGTGTCTTCCATCAGTATTTTACTTATGCAGGAAGTTATTGGTGGTGCAGTTTACGGTTTGATTATTGGCGGACTGTGTTTCTACATGTTGCGTTCGGTAAATAATTACCAGGTTGAAGTTTTGTTAACGTTAGCATTAGTGATGGGCGGATATGCTTTAGCATCTGCAATACATGTTTCGGGGCCTATTGCGATGGTGGTTTCAGGTTTATTGATAGGAAACCATGGCCGTGTTTTAGCAATGTCAGAAAGTACCCGCGAACATCTGGATATGTTCTGGGAATTAATTGACGAAATTCTAAATGCGGTTCTGTTTGTATTGATTGGTTTAGAAGTATTAATTCTGGTTTATCACGCAGAATATTTCCTTGCCGCGCTTGCTCTTATTCCTGTTGTTTTATTATCGCGTTTTATTTCGGTCAGTATTCCGATTCAGATAATGAAAAATGTACGTGATTTTAGTCCTGGTGTAACACGCTTAATGACCTGGGGTGGACTACGTGGAGGTATCTCAGTGGCCTTGGCTCTTTCATTACCAAAAGGAATGGAAAGAGAAGTCATTCTTGCCGTGACCTATGCCCTGGTTGTGTTTTCAATTCTGGTGCAAGGTTTAACGCTGGGTTCATTGGTGAAGCAAGTGCAGAGAGAAGCCCTAAGAGATCTTGTTAAAAAACACGTTGCCTAACACACGATGGCTACGAAGCCAGATAACGGCGTTTACCCTAAATGTGGGGCACGATGAAAAATCAACTCAAAAGTACCCTGAGTATTGTTGCAAACAATACGAGGAAATACTCTTGGAGTGCTCATGAATTTGAACATGGATGTTCTTATGCCGTGAAGCACACGACTACAGGGATGTAGGAGGTAGAGTAATGCAGGACAATTCCATGGATGGAAT
>JAGLTQ010000006.1 GCA_023135195.1 Gammaproteobacteria bacterium
ATTCACCGTAGAACTGAGTCATGCTGAAAGCGCCATCTTCTGTATTTACAGCAGTATTTGAAGTGAAGTACCACGCAAGTAATACAATTAGACCAATCACTACACCAGAGAAAACATTGTCTCCACTTTTACGGAATTCTTCTGAACGGAAGATAAATCGTAGAGAAATAGCCGCAACCACTACGCCTAAAACAATGCGCATAGTCATTGCAGATACGCCAAACCAGTTTCCAGCAATACTACCTAAGTCTTGAGGTGTGTCTAAAGAAATAGACGCCTGCCCTAACCAGGATGCGAAATATGTCTGATACCACGTTGAAGGTAATTCTTTGAAAGGGTCAACCATGTAATAGGCAATAACAGCAATAACAGCAAATACAAAAATCGATTTGATATTACCACCACCAATACGAATTAATGTTTTGTTACCACAGCCACTTGCGAAGGTCATTCCGACACCAAAAAGAACACCACCTAAAATGTAACGTCCCCACTGGAATTCACTACCACGATAAGGAGGTAAGGTTGATGACATATTAACCATGCCGAAAGATTCCAAAACAACAACGCCAATTAAAGCCACTGTAGCCGCTAAAATCCAGGCACGTATACGGCCAGCATCACCCATGTTTACTAAATCTGAAACGGCTCCCATTGTGCAGAAGTTCGTTTTATTTGCTACTACACCTAAGATTAGGGCAATGATAAATGTTGACCACAAGAAAAATGACTGTGCCGATGCAAAGCTTTCGAATGACATATGTGAAACCCTCTGAAATAACTGTTTGATTTATAATACTATTTAGAAGTAGTGCGTTCTTATTATGCGCTAAATTATAGCCGAAGCGGCTTAGGATGTAACCCGTAAAACGATAATGCCAGTCCGATAGTGCAATTTTCACTCTCTCATTTAAGGCGATGAATAGAGCGTAGGATCGGGAATGTTGGCAGCCTCAAAGCCCTGTTGTCGTAAGCGACAGGAGTCACATCGACCACATGCTTTACCTTCCTCATCAGGAGCATAGCAGGATAAGGTCTGCGTATAGTCCACCCCTAATTCAATACCTTTTTGAATGATTTCTGCTTTGCTTAAATGGATAAGAGGTGTCTCAATCTTGATTAAATGCCCTTCCACGCCTTTCTTTGTTGCCAGGTTGGCCATTGTTTGAAAGGCCTCAATATATTCAGGACGGCAATCAGGATACCCCGAATAATCGACAGCATTAACCCCTATGAATATTGTATCGGCATCAAGGACTTCAGCCCAACCTAGTGCTAAGGATAAAAATACCGTATTACGTGCCGGTACATACGTTACCGGGATACCCTCAGAAATACCCTTATCAGTATTTTGAGGTACATCAATATTCTCATCGGTTAAAGCAGAGCCGCCAATATCATCTAAACCAATATGAACGACTTTATGCTCAATAGCACCGATAGATGAAGAAACAGTTTTTGCGCTTTCCAACTCAACCTGGTGACGCTGACCATAGTTAAAGCTTATTGCATAGCAGGCATAACCTGCATTATGGGCAATGGCGAGCGTGGTGGCAGAATCTAATCCCCCGGAAACAAGTATTACGGCTTTTTTTATCATAACGGGATTTTACAAAAGAATTGCCACGAAGAACACTAAGGGCACGAAGAAAAAGAAAAGATTAAACCTCGCGACTGCATGGAGAAGATGAAACCTGAGGTTGAGAAGCTGGCCTGGGTCACACAGGAGGTAGAGCAATGCAAGAGCAATTGCCGAGGAGGCACAGGGAATAATCATTCTAGGGGAAAGAATTTAATATTTAAAATCCAGTTCTGTAGGTTGGTTCAAGGAGTAACACGATGGAACCAACAAAAAAATCTAAATTTGTTGGCTCCGCTTCGCTCGGTAACTGCTCCTGCGTTACTCTACCTCCTGCTTCCCTGCAGTCGTTGAGCCAACCTACATATTTCAGAAGAATTAAAAAATGATTATTCCCTATCCTCCCCGTGTCCCCCGTGGTTTAATCTTTTTTCTTGGTGTTCTCGGCAACTGCTCCTGCGTTGCTCTACCTCCTGCGTCCATGCAGTCGTTTGTGGCTAATTTTTATTATTATCGACCTGGCTCGTCATTCCAGAGGTATTTATGTAGCTGCATTTGAAAACGAACGGCCAGTTGATCTTCAATAACCCAATCGGCAAGTTGTTGCGGCTTTAATTGTTGGTGACTGGTTGAGAAAAACACTTCACAAAGTGACAGCAAATCATATTCATTAATTTTTTTAACTGCCCAGTCATAGTCATTGCGATCACAGATCACAAACTTTAACTGATCATGTTTTGTTAAAAGCTTTATATTTGTGTAGAGATTTTTTTCTTCTTCTTTTGATGCTGGTGTTTTTAAATCCATGACACGACTAACACGTTTATCAACCGTTGATATATCAAGAGCGCCTGATGTTTCGAGTGAAACGTCATAACCTTCATCACAAAGTTTTTTAAGTAAATCAATACATTTTTTTTGAGCTAATGGCTCTCCACCAGTAACCGTGACATATTTAGTATTGAATTTTTTAACTTCGGCAATAATATTATCAAACGACCACCACTCTCCTCCTTTGAAGGCATATGTCGTATCACAATATTCACAGCGTAAAGGACAGCCGGTTAAACGAATAAAAACCGTGGTATAACCTGATGTCCGAGTCTCTCCCTGAAGAGAAAAAAATATTTCTGTAATGCGTAAACGCGAAGCAGATGAATTAACATCTGCTTCGATTTCTTCTACCTTAGTCATAAAAACTTACCGCGATTTTTGTAGCCGTATTTTCTGTAATAAATTTTCAGCCTGTCCAGCTTCTGTTGTTCCCGGGTAAGATTGAATTAACTTTTTCAGTACCGCTTTCGCTTTTGAGAAAGATTTTAATTCAAACTGACTATAACCAATTTTTAATAAAGCATCTGCTCGTTTCGGACTCTTTGGATACTGATTAATCAATGCCTGATAGTCCTTAACCGCAACATCATATTTTCTTGTGTGATAACTTGTTTCTGCCAACCAATATTGCGCAATGTGAGCATAACGCCCATCAGGAAAATCATTTAAAAACTGACGAAATGCCTGCGTGGCTTTTTCATATCGTAAGGCACGTAACAAATCAAATGCTTTTTGATAAGCGACTTGCTCACCTTCTTTTTTCTTTGTTGCTCGAGGTACAGCAATAACTTTTGCAGGTTGTTGAATTACTTTATTATTTTCAGGTGTCGTCTTTACAGAACTGGGCTGGGTAGCAGGTCTAAATGATGATGAACCTGAGCGTCGTTCCATTTGCAGCAGACGACGATCAATATCAATATATAAATCTCGCTGACGTTTTTTAATTTCTTCTAAACCGTGTTTTTGTAATTCTATTTCACCAACCAGTCGCTGTAGCTCACTTTGCATACTTTCGACCCGAATCATAATATCAATCAAACCTTTACTGTTGACTAATCGTTCTACGCGGTTAAGGCGCTCTTCCACACTCGCTTCATTGGCTGCAATAACACTTGTACTTGCAGCACTCATTAAAAATGAAACAAGGATAACCCATGTACTTTTTTCCATATTAATAACCAGTATAAAGAATTTCTACACGACGATTTAGATTCCAGGCGGAAGCATCATGGCCTAATGCAACAGGACGTTCTTCACCAAAACTAATCACCTGGATTTGATTTTCAGTAACACCTTGTAAGGTCATTAACTGTTTTACTGCTTTAGCACGTTTTTCACCTAACGCTATATTATATTCACGCGAGCCACGTTCATCGGCATGACCTTCCAACACAATGCTTATATCTGAATGCGCAGCAAGAAACTCCGCATGTACAGTGATAATTTCTCTGTCTTCACCCTTAATCTGACTACTATCAAGCTCAAAGTATAAAACACGCTGAGACAATGGGCTGTTTGGATCATTTAATGAACTTACGTCCATAGATCCACCAGAAGAGAACTTTGCAGTTGAATCTTCGTTGTCCGCGTATTTGTTTCCCTGATCCTGGATTTCTGTTGTATCAGAAGATTTTCCACCACGCTTCTTTAGCGGACCTAAATTACAGCCAGCCAATGTCACTACAACACTCAAAACAATAAAATAGCGCATTAATTTAATCACATTATGCTCCTTAAAACTCTAAATAAAAAACTCGTTAATTGCTCTATGACGGATAGTGAGAAGCTAGAGAACAAGGCAAAA
>JAGLTQ010000060.1 GCA_023135195.1 Gammaproteobacteria bacterium
TCCTGCCCTAATGCATTGTTCTCGATTGTTGCTCCAGACACAATTCTACCTCCTCCATCCCTGGAGTCGTACCTTCGCCCGTCCATGGGCTCGTCCCCCTAGCCCCCTCTCTTAGGGAGCGGGAATAAAACGAATTTATTAACTGAGCGGTATTGTGTAAATGCGGGCTTTTTTATGTGTGAAATAATTTTATGGGCGGAATATGATGGATAATTTCATAACAGAGAAATCTATAACAGCAGAATCTATAATTGATTTTTGGTATTCAGAACGAATTAAATCAAAATGGTTTAACTCAACTGAAAAGATGGATAAAGAAATAAAAGATAATTATGAACATGTTTGGAAAAATGCTATTCGAGGTGAATATAAAGACTGGAAAAATACCGCTGAAGGTTGTTTGGCTTTAGCCATTATATTTGATCAATTCCCATTGAACATGTTTCGTGGCGAAGTAGAAAGCTTTAGCACTGTAGGCATGGCGGTTAAAGCTACAAAACACGCAGTTGAAAAGGAATTAGATCAAGCAATAAATAAAGACCAGCTTGCGTTTTTGTATATGCCTTTAATGCACAGTGAAAATATTGATGATCAGAATTTATCGGTTAATTTATTTGAAAAAGCAGGGCTTACAGACAACTGGAAGTTTGCAAAGCACCATCGTGGCATTGTAGAAAAGTTTGGTCGTTTCCCGCATCGAAATGAAATATTACAACGGCAATCTTCACAAGATGAAATTGATTATTTAAACTCAGAACAGGCTTTTACCGGATAATTTAATAGAGGGGGTTAATGATGAATAAATCAGTTAAGGCAGTACTTTTATCAGCGCTTGTTTTGCCGGGAGTTGGCCAAATTTCTCTGGGATATAAAAAACGAGGTTGGTTAATTATTAGCGCAAATATTGTATTACTGTACTTAATTATTAGTGAAATAATGCAAAAAGCGTATAGTATTATTGAAGAGATGCAAAAAAGTGGGGCTGCAATGGATATTGAATCTATATCTAATAAAACGGCAGGTTTAGCTGGCTTTTCCGATAATACATTTTTAAATACATTATTGATGCTATTTATAATTGGCTGGATTATTTCAATTGTAGATGCATACCAATTGGGTAAAAAGTAAAGTTAAAGGTAATAACGGATGACAAGAATACGTACAGGTTTTTTTACTCATTTATTGAGCGTAACTTTTCTTTCTGTTGTTGTTTTTCCGGAAATAACTTTTTCAGCAAGCAAGGGGCTCGATGAGCAAAAAATACCTTATTCATTAACTATCAGTGGTGGTATCAGTCTTGGTGTTTATGAGGCGGGACTTAACTGGGTGATTATGGAACAGTTACGTAATGCTCGGCTTAAAGGCGATAAAATGGCCCGATTATTGGCAATAACCGGGGCGTCTGCTGGAGCGATAAATACCCTGATTGGTGCGTTACGTTATTGTGAAGTCAAAGATTCGCCTTCAACTGTTGAAGATAATTTATTTAATAAAACGTGGCGAAAGATAGGAATTGAAGGCCTGTTACCTGAGGATCAAAATAAATATGATCAATTAGGTGAACATCGTGATGGCGTTTTCGCGAGAAATATATTTTCAGATGTTCTGAATACCCTTGCTGAAAAAGCACATGCACGAAATTATCGTGATAATTGTTATTTGAATCTTGGCTTAACAGTAACCCGGCATGTACCAGAAGAAAAAGTTATTGGCAGGGGAGAAGATAAGCAAAATATAAAAGTACAACGCTTTGTTATTCCTTTAACGTTAAGAACCCAGAATGGTTATGCTGTTTTCAGAAACAATCTAAATTATCCTACGCGAAATAAGGAGTTAGGCTTCCTTCTGTTACCTCATGATAATAACGGCATTATACCTTTTAAAGAGATCATCAAAAGTGCATTAGCATCAAGTGCATATCCCTTTGCCTTTGGACGTATTCGATTATCTTATTGTCGCTTAGGCACTTTAAATAGCAATGATCTTATTGAAAGTGAGAACAATAATACTCCGTTTAGAACGGAGGGCGATGCATTATTTTGTCCTCAGCATTATGAAAGATACATTTATGATTTTATTGATGGTGGTTTTTTTGACAATGTTCCACTTGGTCTTGCTGTTGAATTATCAGAATGTCGTAAACATAAACATAAAAACTGTATAAAAGAAGCGGTATCGGAAAAAGAAATTTTAAAAAATGAAGTTGTTAATTATGTTTATATGGAACCGAGTAAACGTCGTGGTACTCCAAATATAAATATAAAAAATGACGATGAACTTAATGACGGGTATGGAATATATAACCAGGGAAAATTTTGGGTTAAAGCACAAGAAATTTATGCAAATGCAGAATTGTACCGTGCCTTGAGAGAAAAGTTTGATAGTAGTACAGCTGATAATAAATCACGCCGATTACTTTTGACGGAACGTTACCCTCCATTAGGTGGAGCCTACCTTGCACATTTTGGCGCTTTCTTCGGACAGATATTCCGCGACTTTGATTATTACGCCGGTGTTTATGATGGCATGATTAATTTTTCTAACATGTGTCTACGACAAGGAAAAAAATATTTAAGGACACATAAAACTTCATCAAAGGTAAAAAATCATTGTATTCAACTTGGTATCAGACCTTTAAAGGACAGAACAAACCCTCATGATCAACATGGCCGCTATATTGGACAAATAGTTGAACTTTTAGTTAAAGATTTATTGAAAAGTAGTGACACGAATGCACGAATGATGGTGCGTATTTTTGCGGAAGATGAATTTAAAACATATTCCTCTGGAAATACACGCTTTGTTGAATGGGCATGGTTAGATAAATTACCAGACTATAAAAATATTGATGGAAACAATAACCCCGCTTTTTCATATGCATTATTTATGGAATTAAAAAAAGATACCGAAATTGATTTTTCAAAACTTTTAATAGGTCTAAAGAAATTAAAAAAAATATATCCGGATAACTTTAAAAGTGATCCTGAAACGGGTTCGAATAAAAAATTATCAGAAATGATTGATGATCCAGATACCTGGATGTTTGGTCTGGGACGAAAAGTTGTGGCAAGACTGCATAAATTAGAAATATCTGACAAAGATAATCAATACGGTTTAATTCCCATTCAACTGACTAAGATGGCTTTAAACAGCTATGAGGTGGATGAAAATAATAAAATTTGGGCAATCTCCTCAGTTAAACCGAATGGCTGGCAACACCTTATTCCTGATGAAGTTGCGATTGATGGAAGTCAGACCGGCATGGTTTTTACCTATCGAAAGGCTTTTTATCGATTTGATGGCTCAAAGACATACCTGGAGGGTGAATTCTCCCCGTTACATTGGTTGCGTAAACGGGACGATCGCACTTTTTTTTCCAGCGTAGGATTAAATTTACGTCATGCCAGAACATCCCCTGCTTTTTCTTCGTATGGGATTGGTGTACGGGCATACAAGAATTATCCAGGTAAAGATAATTTAGATAATGATGTGATTTATGGTGTTTCTTTTGACGTAGGCTTATTCATGGATAAATATCGCATTAGTATTGAGCATAAATTTATTCATGAAGGGTTTAATGATGAACAGTGGCTTCTCAAATTTGGCTTAAATGATTTTAAGGGTATAAGTAACCTTCTTTTTTAAAATAAAATCAGTCTGTTCAGGCTAAATTTCTATTTTATGATCCAATCGGTAAAATTCTTTTCTCTGACGATGTGGGTGCCTCCATGGCCGATAAGGATCATGAAAAACCGCTTGAAGATTTTGCAGAACATGTAAAAATAATGGAAGGGTTTCATAAACGTTATATGGTTTCAAACAAAGCATGTGTCACTGGTCGAAAATGATTCGGCAGATGGGTATTGATATTATGTGCAAAGCTCCACGAAAAGAAAGAAAAAATATACTTTATTAATAAATATGTGCTGACAATAGGGGGCTTTCTTAGCCCTTTTTTTGTGGGAGGTGGACAGAGAAATAGGGGAATTAAGTTAGCTTACATGCGATACTACGCAGAATATTTTGAGCGAATTTTTTTACATCTTTAATTGAAAGTGGTTAACTTTAATGGCATTTTTACCTGAATTACGACTGAAAAAAAATGAAGACCGACGTTTGCGTGCAGGCCATGCCTGGGTGTATAGCAATGAAGTCGACACAAAACAAACCCCGTTAAAAGAGTTTTCGGTTGGGCAGTGGTGTCACGTGACAAATAACCGTGGTCGTGTTTTAGGTACTGCTTATGTCAATCCAAATACATTAATTTGTGCTCGCCTGGTAAGTCGTTTCGAAAAGAAAACGCTCACCTTAGACGTATTAATACAAAAAATATCTGAAGCGTTACGATTACGGGAAATGATTTTTTCTGTGCCATGCTACCGTTTAGTATTTGGTGAGAGTGATGCTTTACCCGGGCTGGTGGTTGATCGTTTTCACGATACCCTGGTGGTTCAGGTTACAACCGCAGGTATGAATAATATTCAGGATGATATTATCGAAGCCTTAGCTGATGTTGTTAAACCTAAAACTATATTACTGCGTAATGACAGTGGTTCTCGTGAGCTGGAAGGATTAGAGCTTTATAGTAAAACGGTGTTAGGTGACTTACCGGATCTTATTGAACTGGAAGAAAATGGTACACGTTTTGTTACCTCGTTAGAGCGTGGGCAAAAGACAGGTTGGTTTTATGACCATCGTTTAAACCGTCAACGTACACAGCAATATGTAAAAGATAAGCGGGTACTGGATGTGTTTAGTTATGTTGGTGCATGGGGAATTCAGGCATTACAAGCCGGCGCAAAAGAAGTCACTTGCGTGGACAGCTCTGCTTTCGCATTAGACCTGGCAAAACAAAGTGCAGCATTAAATAATCGTGAAAATGATTTTAATAGTATTGAAGGCGATGCATTTGAAGTGCTTAAGTCGCTCAATGAAGCCGGTGAAAAGTTTGATGTGGTAGTTTTAGATCCTCCTGCGTTTGTTAAACGTCGTAAAGATTTAAAAGAAGGAAGTCTTGCTTATCGACGGATAAACCGACTGGCGATGAACTTAATTAAAAACGAAGGTATTTTAGTTTCTGCTTCATGCTCCTATCATCTTGGTCGAGAACAGTTACTCAATGAAGTTCGTCAGGCTTCTTATTTAGCAAATGTGCAGTGTCAGGTGTTAGAGCAAGGACATCAAGGGCCTGATCATCCTATACATCCGGCGATGAAAGAAACTGATTACCTAAAATCATATATTTGCCACATAAAATCTGGAGCAACGAAATAATGGTTGTTGACTTTGATCCTGTAGCAATCTCAATATTTGGTTGGGCAGTTCATTGGTATGGTTTGATGTATGTTATGGCATTTGTCAGTGCATGGTGGTTAGCACGTGTTCAAACAAAACGACATTATCAGGACTGGAACTATGAACAAATTGATGATTTATTATTCTATGGTGGCATTGGGGTCATTTTAGGCGGACGAATTGGTTATGTCTTGTTCTATTCATTCCCTGATTTTGTCAGTAACCCGTTAATGCTGTTCCAGGTTTGGAAGGGCGGGATGTCATTTCATGGGGGGCTGCTTGGTGTTCTGGCCGCGATGGTTTTATTTAATCGCAAGTACAAAAAGGGTTACTTTAATATCCTGGATTTTGGAGCACCTTTAATTCCACTTGGGCTGGGATTTGGTCGAATTGGCAATTTCATAAATGGTGAGCTCTGGGGAAAACCCACGGATTTACCCTGGGGAATGGTTTTCCCTGCTGTAGACAACCTGCCTCGCCATCCGAATCCATTGTATGAAGCACTACTTGAAGGCCTTGTCTTGTTTATTCTCTTATGGTGGTTCAGTGCAAAACCGCGTGCAAGAATGTCGACAATAGCCCTGTTCTTCATTGGTTACGGTATATTTAGGTTTCTGATTGAGTTTGTTCGGGTGCCAGATGCACATCTGGGTTATATCGCATGGGATTGGCTCACTATGGGTCAAATTCTGACTTTACCATTGATAATTATCGGGCTGGTTTTAGTTTGGCTGGTACAGAAAGAGTCAAAAGTTAGTTAATACTCACATAGCTTAATAAAGTGCCGGATGTAACCATCCGGTATTTTTTTGTCTGAGTTCTGGTCGCACTTAGGAACCTTTCTGGTTCATCGAGTACTTCCTTGCCCAAAGAACCCTTATAGGTTTCATTATGGGTACCTCACCTTGCGGTCTAGGTAACCTGCTCCGCACTTTCTGGTCGCACATTAAGCAGCAAGCTGGCACAATATAGCCTGCAAAAAATGAGCAGGAAAGGGGACGTTTGTGAAGCAGTATTTGGATTTAATGCGCCATGTCAGAGATAACGGCATCAAAAAAGAAGATCGTACCGGTACCGGCACGATCAGTGTTTTTGGCTATCAAATGCGATTTAATCTGGCCGATGGTTTTCCTGTTGTTACTACCAAAAAACTCCACCTACGTTCGATTATTCACGAACTTCTTTGGTTCCTGAAAGGCGATACCAACATCCAATACCTGAAAGATAACAAAGTCAGAATTTGGGATGAATGGGCAGATGAAGACGGTAATCTGGGACCTGTTTATGGTTCACAGTGGCGCTCATGGCCAACTGCCGATGGCCGACACATAGATCAGATCACACAAGTGGTTGAGCAAATTAAAAACAATCCAGATTCTCGTCGTTTAATTGTGAGTGCATGGAATGTGGGGGAAATAGAAAACATGGCTTTACCACCCTGTCATGCTTTTTTTCAGTTTTATGTTGCAGATGGGAAACTTTCCTGTCAGTTATACCAGCGCAGTGCCGATATTTTTCTGGGGGTGCCTTTTAACATTGCTTCTTATGCATTGTTAACCATGATGATTGCGCAAGTCTGTGATTTAGAAGTGGGTGATTTTGTACATACATTAGGCGATGCACATTTATATTCGAATCATATGGAACAAACAGAATTACAATTAAGTCGTGATGTCTTCCCGTTGCCAACAATGAAAATAAATCCAAAAATAAAAGATATTTTTGATTTCACCATTGATGACTTTGAATTAGAAGGTTATGAATCACATGAGCACATTAAAGGGTTAGTGGCAGTTTAAATAAAATCAAAAAACAGGAATTAACCACGGGGGACACGGGGAGCACTGGGTTACAAATTAATGTTTCTTTCCCCGTGTCCCCCGTGGTTTTTTAAAAAAATTATATAGGTCCACATAAATAAAATGAAAATTTCTATGATCGCAGCAATGACCGAAGATCGTGTCATTGGTATAAAAAACACTTTACCCTGGAAGCTTCCCAACGACATGAAATGGTTTCGCCAGAATACTCTGGGCAAACCGATTATTATGGGAAGGAAAACATTTGAATCTTTTGGCGCAAAAGCATTGCCAGGAAGAACAAATATTATTATTACGCGAGATAAATCTTATCAGGCGAGTGATAGTGTTGTTGTTCATTCAATTGAAGAGGCGTTAGCAGCAGCAGGTAATGTTGATGAAGTTATAATCATTGGCGGTGCTTCTTTTTATGAGCAAATGTTGCCTAAAGCAGATAGATTATATTTAACCTTTGTTCATGCAGAGTTAGAAGGCGATGCCTGGTTTCCGGAAATTAATAATAGTGACTGGAACAAAGTAGAAAAAATCGATCATAAAAAAGATGACAAAAACAGGTACGCACATAGCTTTGTTATTCTGGAACGCAGTTAATTATTTAATGTAGTCAGCCGGATTGGCATCCCCTGGACAATCAATACTTATATATTCTGCTTTCTCTGTATCAATGCGTAAAGCCGTTAACTTTCCGCCCCAGACACATCCCGTATCTAATGGGTAAACATTTTTTTTACTTACCTTTCCCAAGGTAGACCAATGACCAAATAAAATGCGATCTTTTTTTGCCTTTCGTTTGGGGACTTCAAACCAGGGCAGGGTTTTTTCCGGGTGAGTGCCGGGTGCCCCATGGCTTTTGAAATTTAAGCTGCCGTCTTCTTCACAATAACGCATACGGGTAAAACTGTTACAAATAAAACGTAAGCGATCAAAACCAGTTAATGATTTTTTCCACGTCTCTGGTTTATTGCCATACATATGATCAAGGAATTCACTGAGGTTATTTTGTAATGTGTCTTCCAGTTCAGCAGCATACTTTTGAGCTTGCTTTAATGTCCATAAGGGATAAATCCCTGCGTGTGTGAGAGTAAATTTTAGCTTTGCATCATAATGAAGTAAGGGTTGAGAACTTACCCAGCGTAAAAGTTCATCTCGGTCTTTTGCATCAAGTATGCGTTGTATATCAGGTGACCGTGTGTTTTTAACACCGTATGCGATTGCAAGTAAATGAAGGTCGTGATTACCGAGTACGGTGATTGCGCTATCACCTAAAGATTTAACAAAACGTAAAGTCGATAAGGAATCAGAACCACGGTTAACCAGATCACCAGCAAACCAGAGTTTATCTTTCGTTTGATCAAATTTCAGTTTTTCAAGCAACCGTAACAGGGAATCATAGCAGCCCTGTAGATCACCAATTGCATAAGTCGCCATGGCTGATAGTGTCTAGTAAATATAATCCAGAGGCAAGTTTTAATGTAGGCTGTGAGGTATTGAAAGTGTAAAAGGAGCAATAGGAGTGTCAAACTCGGTACCGTCGTCAGCAATCATATGATATGAACCATGCATACTTCCGACCGGTGTCTTTAACACTGTGCCACTGGTATAACGAAATCCATCACCGGGTTTTAAATGGGGTTGTTCACCAACAACGCCTTCACCTTCAACTTCCTGAACATTGCCATTTGCATCAGTAATATACCAGTGACGTGTTAACAACTTAGCAGGGATTTTGCCATGATTTTCAATCGTGACCGTATAAGAGAAAACATAATGTTGTTCTTCAGGTTCTGATTGTTCCAGAATATAATTTGCCTGTACTTCTACGCGTGTATCGTAAACAGGTTTTTTTTCAGACATAAGTTTTCTTCTGATGTTATTGATTAATAGTTTCAGGGCGATCGTTATGACGATGTTTATTCACATAGTTGATGGCCATGAGTACAGCGTCTTCAACAGTAACCTGGTTTTGTTCTCTTTCTTCAGCCGTCATATAAAAAACCATATCTACGTTGTGACGAACATAACGTGAAGGCAGTTGGTTAAGGGCAACGCATGCAATATCACCTAAATAATCTTCTTCATTATCGAGTTGATCATCATGTACTTTTTCTTGAATGACATCAAAAACGAGCTTTTCAAAGTAGTTGTTTATATTGTCAAAAGCCATATCTAATACCTTTACGTGCGTAATTGTCCAGTTGGTAAATTATCCTGGTTCATGAGCTGTTCTTGTAATAACCACTGTTGGGCATCCTCAGCATCATTCTGAAACCAGGCTAAAGCCGATCCCAGGCGAAATGTGTATCCCCAGCTATCCATGTCCTTCATCATTGTATCGGCATTGCATCCAGAAAGTTTAGTAGCCAATAATATTTGCAGGTAACAAACTGCATTTTCTTCATCATAGTCGCCACCGGCATCGGTATTCAGGTTATTCCGTCGTCCGGAATCCAGACAAATATAATGACAGGCTTCGTGTAAGGCTGAATGTACGGGCGTTTCCGGTCGAACATAGAGCTCATTTTTTATTAATCCAGCCTCAGAATCACCCCAAAAACTACCAGGAATAGAGGCAGAATTTGGAACAGTTTTGACCTCAAGCGAATAAGGTTTGAGTAAATTTTCTAGCGCCTGCGCAGGCAAATCAGCCACAGTTAACATGGATTTTCCTCGATTATTACGGGTATCGAAAATGAATTAATTATCAATAAAACGTATTCGAACCTGGTTGCCAGGGTAAATACGATGTGGATTTTTAATGTTACTCAATCGAGCAAGCTCTGGGTAGCGGAAAGGATCATTAACATATTTTTTTGCGATGGCCCACAAAGTATCACCTTTAACCACAGTATGGACTACTTCGCGAATAACATTTTGAGGAGGAATAATTTTATTTTGCTCGACTTTTTTGTATGTTTCAAGGGGCTCTATTTCAGTGACAGGTTCGATTATAGCTTCTTCAGTTTTATTAGTTGGCGCAGGCTCGACAGGCTTAAGTAACTGTACTTTTGTATCCGATCTATGAAGAGTAATTGTAATTTCATTATCAATTTTAGAAATATCTGCCTGGTATGTTTCGTTTTTAATGGGTTTACTTTCGATAGCTGGTGGAGCTGTTTCAGCTTCAATGTTTGTTTGAATATTGTTTGCAATGTTTTCTTGAATTTCAGGGGTAATCGTTATTGCCTGTATCGTATTTTCAGGACTATTTATATTTTTAGTCTGAATGGTTATTTTCCTGGGATATTGTTTTTGATATTTGCTATCTGGTTTATATTTTCGTTCCTCATCATCAGAAAATAATACGTAATAAACCCCTGCCCCTAAAAAAATTAACATAAGTAAAAAGAAAACAATTATTCCAATATTGGATGAGTGATCATCGTCCTCTTTTTCCGTGTAATTACTTTTTATAGAGGATGTTTGAGTGGGGAATTCTTTATTTGCAGTAATCGTTTTGTTTACAATGGGTGGTTGAGTTTTAATTTTTTGTTTAGTCTCTACAGTGGTTACTTTATTAACAGTCATTTCCTGAACTATTTTTGTAACAGAATTAGATGATACCGTCTCTTTTTTTATTGTGTTCGATGTGCTTGTTGTAGATGAACGGTTGATTATTCTATCTATGGTTGCATTATTTAAATTAACCGTTGTATTTTGTTTCTTGTTATTTTGAATCGATGCTTTAGCGGTAATTTCTTTTTTATTTAAAGTTGTTGTGGAATTATTTTTAGTTATTGAATGTGATGTAGCTGTTTCAATGGAAGAACTTGTTTTTGGTTTTTTCTCACCGATAATTGTTGAAGCAGTTGAAGCAGTTGA
>JAGLTQ010000061.1 GCA_023135195.1 Gammaproteobacteria bacterium
TACTTTCTTTTTGGCTTTTTTCTTCACAACTTTTTTCTTGCTAGAAGTCTTCTTCTTAGTTGTTTTTTTCTTTTTAGCCGTTTTCTTCTTACTTGTTGCTTTTTTCTTGGTTGTTTTTTTCTTGGTCGCTTTTTTCTTTTTCGTTGTTTTCTTTGCAGTTGTTTTAACCGCTGCTTCAGCAACTGGCTCAGCAGCCAAATCTGATGCTTCTTTAGCGGCAGTTATGCCACTCGGTAAGCTATTTAATACCCGCTGAATGGCAGAAAAAATAGATTCAACCTCTCCAACACCACGCACAGTGCGTAATTTTCCTTGCTTGCGGAAATAATCAACTAAGGGTGCTGTTTCAGCTTCATAAACTTTCAAACGATTACCTATTGTTTCTTCATTATCGTCTGCACGGTGTTCTAAAGCACCACCACATTTATCACAACGCCCTTCAATTCGAGGAGGAGAAGTATGAATGTTGAACATTTGTCCACATGAACCACAAGTGCGTCGACCAGTTAAACGCTGCATTAATATATTAAATTCAACATCAATCAATAAACCCGCTTGAAGTGGTTTATCCTCATCATCAAGCATACTATCCAGTGCTTCAGCCTGGGGAATATTGCGCGGGAAACCATCCAGAATAAAGCCATTTTGAGCATCAGCCTGTGCAAGACGTTCCTTGATCATACCCAATACAATATCATCTGAAACAAGTTGTCCTGCATCCATTGCTTGCTTGGCTTTCACCCCTAAAGGAGAGCCGGCTTTTACTGCTGCACGTAATAAATCACCAGTAGAAATTTGAGGAATACCGTACTTGTCTACGAGTAATTTAGCTTGTGTACCTTTACCACCACCTGGGGCACCTATTAATACGATTCTCATTGTTCTTATACTCCATTAATTCGGGTTTATTCTGATTGTTTTAGTTAGGTTTGAATTTAGTCAACTCCAACACGTTCCAATTAATAATATGCAATAAACGTTAAAACTAATCGTTGATCTCTGTTAAGTCAATGCAAATAACCTCGATTTTTGATGTCCTTTTACTATTTTGTGAAATTTGCAATTCTCATATTATTAGCCGTTATAGGTAAAGACCGCTACTGGCATGGCTATCCCCAGCGCAACTGATTAAAATCCACTTGGTTATGTATTTTTTGCAGCATGCTGCTAGAATAGCCGGCCTTTTTCTGCTTCTATCAGTAAGCAGCTCAATAATGAATTAGCACGAGGATTAAACGCATGAATCTGGATAGAGTAAGCACCGGTAATAATGTCCCGGATGAAATAAACGTCATTATTGAAATCCCTTCTCATAGTGATCCCGTTAAATATGAAGTAGACAAAGAAACCGGAGCCATGTTTGTTGACCGTTTTATGAATACCGCAATGCATTACCCGTGCAACTACGGCTATATTCCTCATACTCTTTCTGAAGATGGCGATCCAGTTGATGTTTTGGTTATTACCCCGATTCCATTAATCAGCGGTTCCGTCATTCAATGCCGTGTGGTTGGCATGTTAAGCATGACGGATGAAGCAGGCCCGGACGCTAAATTACTTGCAGTACCTATCACCAAGTTATGCAAAACATATAAAGATATGAAAAAGCCAGAAGATGTGCCGCAATTGTTATTGGATCAAATTAAGCACTTTTTTGAGCACTACAAAGACCTTGAAGAAGGTAAATGGGTGAAAGTTGAAGGCTGGTTAGGGGCTGACGCTGCAAAAGCTGAAATAACCTCTGCGATTCAACGTTTTCAGGATGCACCTGAAAAACCTTGTTTCTAATCAAGAGAACACCACGTCAATAAAACATCACTAAGAAAAAAATAATGAAAGTATGTATTGTTTCAGATAGTCACGATAATCGATTTTTGCTTGCTGCTGCAGTAGAAGATGCTAAAGCACGCGGTGCAGAAGCGGTTATTCACTGTGGTGATGTGGTTGCCCCCACGACATTGAAAATATTAAACCCTATCGGTTTACCGGTGCACGTGATTCATGGCAACAATACCGGCGATATGTTCAGCCTTTCCCGTCTCTCGCACAATGAAGACAGCGTGGTGCAATATTATGGTCAGGATGCAGGTATTGAGTTGGCAAAGAAAAAAATCTTCATGGTTCACTACCCTCATTATGCCGAAGCGATGGCCACCACAGGCGATTGGGATATTGTTTGTTGTGGGCATGACCACAAAGCCAGTGTACGAGATATTAAAAACATGAAGAATGGGACAACACTCTATGTTAATCCCGGTACCGTGGGTGGTGTTGGCGCAGCTCCGACCTATGTGATGGCAGACCTTGAAACAATGGAGTTTGAAATTATTGCAGTGCCCGTGGACGAGAAGCTGAGCTATAACAAGACTTCTGTTTCAAAACACAACTAAAGTAAAAAATGAACCACGGGGCACACAGGGAAAATAATAAAAAATCTCCGTCTACCCAGTGTTCCCCGTGGCTCAATGTTTTTTATATCAAGTGTTTTTCTCAACCCAACGAGTTTGTTCAACCAAACTTTCTTTTTTCCAAAACGGTGCGCGTAATTTAAGCTCTTCCATTAAGTACCGACTCGCATCAAAAGCTTCTGCCCGATGTGCTGACCAGACCGCCACTAATACAATCGGATCATTGGGCAACATTTCCCCGACCCGATGAACAATTAACGAATCCAGAATATCCCATTTATCAGCAGCTTCTTCACTAATTTTTTGCAGGTACTTTTCAGTCATCCCAGGATAATGCTCTAACGACATTGCCGATACATCATCGCCCTGATTAAACTCACGCATACTGCCAACAAATACCGCGGTAGCACCGTATTTTCCAGAAAAACCAGCTTCAGCCTGATACTCGAGCAACCGTTGATACGGTTCAAATGAAGAGTCTTTTATTTCAATTAGCATGTCTCTAACCACCCGTAACAGGAGGAAAAAAGGCGACCTCGTCACCCGCTTTAATCGGGTGAGATGCTTCAACATAATCCATATTGACAGCCATTAACGTATTTTCTGGCATGGCCATATTATTTGTTGCCTTGTTCCAGGCTTCGATAACTGTTTTTGCATCTGTATCGCTCGTCTCGGCTTCACCTTGACCAACATGTTCACGTAAACTGGCAAAAAATTTTATTTTGATTACAGCATTCGACATAAAAAGTACTTTCTCTGATTTGCGTATTTAATCCTGCAAGCCTATCATGATTTAACCTTTGAATGAACCAACCACAATAAACGTAAGCTGTTGATATATAAGGACTAGCATGTCGGAATTAACCCATTTTAATGAACAAGGCAAAGCCCACATGGTGGATGTCGGAGAGAAAAGTGAAACTCATCGCATCGCTATTTGTGAAGGCACCATCACCATGAAAGCCGAAACGCTGGAAAAAATATTACAGGGCGATCATAAAAAAGGAGATGTGCTTGGTATCGCGCGTATAGCCGGAATTATGGCTTCAAAAAGAACCGCAGATTTAATTCCATTATGTCACCCACTCATGCTCACCCATGTTGACCTTGATTTTATTCCTGATACAAAAAACAACAGCATTTACTGTACTTGCCAGGTAGAAACACGAGGCCAGACAGGGGTTGAAATGGAGGCTCTCACAGCCATTCAGGTGGCTTTATTGACGATATATGACATGTGTAAAGCGGTCGACCGGGGCATGACGATGGGTAATATCCGGCTAATCGAGAAAAAAGGCGGGAAATCTGGCCATTGGCAAGCCTAATACAAATAAGCCTTATTAATTTATCAGGAATTGTTAACTTCGTTAACTTTTACGTCTACTATTAGTGCATGATTGGTACATTGTTTCATTTCTGTCACTTTTAACATGTAGTTTAGGAGTTAGAGTTATGCGCTATCGTTTTACCCCCAAAACAGTCTCCCTATTTCAAATTTTCTTCGCCTTTTTATTAACACTATCACTGGGCCTGCCTTTGTCAGCAAGTCAAGGTGACTGGGTTCTGGTCGAACGTTTTGAGAAACAACTGACTGCAGCAAAGGCCGGTAAGCTTAAAGCAATGTATGACGTTGGCAGACTCTATGAACGTGGTCGTGGTGTAGACATCGATTTAGCCGAAGCAACAAAGTGGTATAAAAAGGCCTCAAGTTCAGGACAGCATAGTGCGCAGGCAAGACTAGGCATTATGTATTTTGAAGGGCGTGGCGTTAAACAAAATTATAAAAAAGCCCTTAAACTCTTAAATACTGCAGCAAAAAATAAAGTACCCAGCGCACAATTCCAACTCGCAAATATGTATGAACTCGGGACGGGCGTTCCGCAGAATTTAAAGAAAGCCATTTATTGGTATAGCGAGTCAGATAAATACGGTTACTATCTTGCCAAAAATAGAATTACACGTCTAAAAAACTTACCTGCTTCAACATCAGGAACAGTTAACCGCACCACCGCAAAACCAATTCGCGCAGCAACTCGTAGAGCAACACCAACCGCTATCCTTAGCACCATAACAAATGGCCAATGGTTCAAACGAAAAAAAGCGGTAGGCTACTTACCCTCAAATATTACAAATTGTGTAAATGGATCAGAGAGCACACTACACTGCATCTCTACCTCACAAGAACGTAGCACGGGTACTGAACTGATTAACTACTATATTGAAAGTCGCATCAGGGTAAAAAACAAATCATCTTTCGATATTGTCTATTCCAACAATGTATTAAGCATCGAATCATTATCTATTGAAGATGGTGATGGTAATCTTATCGAAAAAACAGCCTCTCGCATTAAAAAAGGCAAGCAGGGTAAGAAGCGAAAACTATCCTGCCGTATTAAAAATAAAAATATTATTTCCTGCACTAAAAACAGCTCTTCCTTTGATTTAGTAAGTCGTTAAACTTTTTAAATAACAATGACTGACATACAATAGCGGTATGTCAGTCCCCCCTCCTACACCACCAAAGAGTGAAGAAGAATTATTAAGTCGCGCAAGAAATCTTGCTGGTTTAACACTGCAACAGTTGTCCAGCAACTTTAATCAACCTTTACCAAAAGATATTCGGCATGCAAAAGGCTGGATGGGGCAACTGCTTGAAACAAGTTTAGGCGCCACTGCATCATCCCGAGCCGAACCTGACTTTCAACTTATTCAGGTTGAACTTAAAACGTTACCACTTACTCCATCAGGCAAGCCAAAAGAATCTACCTATGTTTGCACCGTTCCCTTAACCAAATCACATGAACAGGAATGGGCGACATCCTGGCTAAAAAGAAAGTTGCAGCGCGTACTTTGGTTGCCCATAGAAGCAGATAAACGCATTCCTCTGGCTGAACGTCATATTGGTAATGCTATTTTGTGGAGTCCAAATGAAGCCGAAGCAACACAACTGCAACAGGATTGGGAAGAATTAATGGAGCTCGTTTGTCTTGGCAGACTTGAAGAGATAACATCTCACATGGGACGATATTTACAAATTCGTCCTAAAGGTGCAAATTCAAAATCGTTAACAACAACACTTGATGACGAAGGCAACACTATTCAAACTTTGCCTCGCGGATTTTATTTACGACCGGAGTTTACTCAGCAGATTATTCAAAATAATTACGCATAAAAACTAGATTAAACCACTGGGGTCACGGAGAGCACGGGGAAAACCTTTTATTTTTTCCCTCTGTTCCCCGTGATCCCCGTGGTTATATCTTTCTGTTACAATAAACCTTATTAGTTCCTGGAATATAACATGGACGAGAAACAAGCAATCACGAGTGTCTTTGACTTAGTTGCCACAAAATATGACAACCCTTCTTTACGTTTTTTTCCTGTTTGTGCCGACAAGCTCATTGATTACGCAAAAATAAAACCAAATCAAAAAGTCCTCGATGTAGCAACCGGAACAGGTATGGTTGCTATGGCTGCCGCACAATGCTTAGGAAATGGTGGTCGTGTTCATGCAATTGATTTATCTGAAAACATGATCAATCAAGCCATGGCGAACCTTAAACACGCCGGGCTGGATAATATTGATTTTCATGTCATGGATGCAGAAAGTCTGGAGTTTAAAAGTAATTACTTTGATGTCATCACATGCTCATACGGTTTATTTTTTATGCCGGATATGTCAGCGGCATTAAAAAGCTGGTTGCGTGTTTTAAAACCCGGAGGGAAACTTATTTTTACCAGCTTCGCACCCTCTTCATTTCAACCACTAACAGAAATATTTATGAAGAATCTTGCAGAATACGACATTGTGCCGCCAACACCACGTTGGTTACAACTGGCTGAAGAAGACTTATGTAAACAGATATTAGTTGATAATGGTTTTGAAGCACCACAAGTAACTCAAGCACAACTAGGGTATCACTTAGGTCAGTTCAACCATTGGTGGGAAGTCATACAAAGTGCAGGCTACCGTGGTTTATATGAGCTGTTACCACAAGAACATCGAACTGAATTTGAAAGCAAACATCGTTTTGAAATAAATAAACTAAAAACCGAAGATGGGATCTGGATGGACGTACAAACTTTATTTTCTACCGCATCAAAACCTGAATAAAAGACACCTTTGATAAGTGACTCCAGTACATCAAATTACTGTAGGTCGAGCTTCAGCCCGACGCGGTATTGAATCATCAACCAAAGAACTTTCACAAACAAAGTTAATGGTTTAGCAAAGCTCCGAGCTTGCATTATTTGGCCTGAAGGCCAACCTACAAAAAGCATCGCATATTCAATACTCTGTGCTCCGCCGTGGTCAGAATACTTTTATCTTACAAGTTCCCTACATGTAAAATACTCTATTTATACTTTTCTAACACCTCTGGCTCAGGATATAAAACATCAAGCGCTACAGATTTTCCGTCTGCCTGCACAATACGACAATGCATCCGGGATAATTCCCGCGGATGTTTTACTCCACATGAATGCGCAATTAAACCTAGACCATAATGTATTTTTTCTACAAAGTTTTTAACCCGTACAGATTTTTCTTCTACATCTAAACCTTTTTGCAAACCTTTGTTATGTGTCGTGATTCCAGTAGGACAAGTATTCTTATTACATTTTAATGCCTGAATACATCCTAAAGAAAACATAAAACCACGCGCAGAAGTAATAAAGTCAGCGCCACTACACAAAGCCCATGCAACACCGGATGGTGTTATCAATTTACCTGATACGATAATTCGAATACGATCACGTAAACCATACTGCGATAAAATATCAACCAGCATGGGCAAAGATTCTTTAATAGGCAGACCAACATCATCCATTAATGGCATAGGTGCAGCACCGGTTCCGCCATCACAACTATCAAGGGTTATAAAATCCGGAGCACACTCAGTACCACACTGCTGAATTTCTTCACACATTTGTATTAACCAACCATAAGCTCCCATTACGGCTTTAAAACCTGTTGGTTTTCCTGTGACCTCACGTACGTGTTTTATAAAAGCCAGTAACTCGCTGATGTTACTAATCTCAGGATGACGATTCGGTGATATAGAATCTTTACCCGCTTCGATACCACGAATTTTTGCAATCTCCGGAGTAACTTTTGCTCCGGGTAAAATTCCGCCCTTACCCGGTTTGGCACCCTGGCTCATTTTAATTTCAAACATTTTTAGTTGTGAGATGTTGGCTATTTCACGCAACTTATTATCATCAAGTTTTCCATCTGCCGTACGCACACCGTATTTTGCAGTGCCTATTTGCATCACAAGATCGCAGCCCCCTTCCAGATGATGTTTTGATAGCCCACCTTCACCGGTGTTCATCCAGCATCCTGCTAATTTTGCACCTTTGGATAAAGCACGAACGGCAGGTTTTGATATCGCACCAAAACTCATACCCGATATGTTTATTACCGAGCCTGCTGCATACGGTTCCCTGCAATGTGGCCCAATAATAACAGTCGGTGCAGAAGTCGCATGTTCATCTAAGGTAGGAAAAGGACAGTTAATAAATAAGGGTGTGCCCGGAGGTGTCAGGTTTTTAGTTGAACCAAACGCCATGGTGTTATCAATGGCTCTGGAAGATTTATTTACCCATTCTCGTTCCGCACGGTTAAACGGCATTTCTTCACGATCCATGGCGAAAAAATATTGTCTAAAAAACTCACCCAGGGTACTGAACAAATAACGAAAGCGCCCTATAACAGGATAATTGCGCCGGATTGCATCTTTAGTTTGGGAAATATCTGCAATAAATAAAAGTACGATAATAAAAACAATAAACCCCACCATAAAAATAAAGAGGGAGGAGAGGAAATCTAAACCTTGAGTCGTAATCTCAGATAATGGCGACATGCTGTTAACCTTTTTTTTGATTATTATAAAATGGCTATTTAAATTAGACGTAAATACATGACAGTGAAAACATCTTATAAGTTCACTGTTTATAAGGAAGGTATATGTCAAATACCCTTCTTATATTAAAGGTTAAATTAGTTTATATATAAGCAAATTCTGATGCTTTTTTCGTTATAATGGCCGACCCGATTTTTAGATAGTGGATGCAGGAGTTTTACATGAGCGAATCAAATACCCCTAGCGCAGCGAATACCCTTAGCGCAGCTTTATCTGGTGATGAACGCCAGGCATTAGCTGATCAGCTGGTAAGTTATCAGGACAAACTTAAATCTTTACCTGCAGACAGTAGTGACCTCGAACGAGCATTAGTTCAATTAGATATTTCTGAACTGTTACTGGCATTAGACCAGAAAGAAGATGCATGGAATCAGGCTCGCTCAACTTTCAACACATTTATTGAAACAGAAGAATGGCAACATGCTGTTGAAGCATGCAATGTCATGTATCAAACAGAACAACCTGCTTCGATTGTTGCATTAGGTCATGGTGTTTGGTTAGCTGTAACCTATCCTATTGAAGCAGATACCTCGGTTGCAGTTCTAAATCATATTGTTGATGAAACCCCTGCTGATTCAGATGGTGCTGCAGTAGCCGCAATGGTGGGTTATTACATTGCAGACATCCGCTCAACAGATGAAAATCATGACAGCATGACATTTTTAGCTAAAACAATTTTAGGTAATGTTGCTAAACGTCATAGTAATGTGCAAACACAAAAAGAAATGGATGCCTGGTTATTCAAACTTGAACTTAACGATCCGGCAGTCTTTCTGCCCCGCTTATCATTAGTGGTCAATTCTATTGTTGGGGAAGAAAGCTGGTGGTTTGATCGTGATGCTTTACGCTCACACCTCCCTATCAATTAAAAACCATTTCTCGCTATCCGTGAAAGCGATTTTATATAATCTAAATAAACAACGAGATAAACATGGGTAATCCTTTTCAAGATCAGTTTCTTAAAGCCGGCGTAGTAACGAAGCAACAAGTCAAAAAAGCGCAATCAGTATCGAATAAAAAGAAAAAGGAACAGCGTTCAAAGAAGAATACTGCTGTTGACGAAAATAAACTTAAAGCTCAACAAGCAGCTAAAGACAAAGCTGATCACGATAAAGCATTAAACCTGCGTAAAGAAGAACAAGCTAAACAAAAAGCCACTTCGTCAGAAATAGATCAACTGATCAAAACAAACTGTGTAAAGCGAAATGATGAATATGACATCATCTATAACTTTGAACATCGTAAAAAAGTTAACCGTATTTATGTTAACGCTGAAATAAAACAACAAGTTATCGATGGTAAGTTAGGGATTGCTCGTATAGAAGGTCGTTACGAACTCATTCCTAAAATAATTGCTGAAAAAATTCAGCAACGAAATGAAAAACGCGTTATTTTATTCGAGAAAGAAGAACAGGTAATTGATGAGAATGATCCTTACGCAGAGTTTCAGGTACCTGATGACCTGACTTGGTAAAACTTGGTTTGGTAAAACTTACTTTAAAAGCCATTTAACAATATCCAGCTTATATTTTTTATAGGGCGGATATAATAATGAAAAATGATCAAACCAGGTCACCGGCTTAAATATACTTTTCGTATGAGAAAAACATTCAAAACCTGCCAAGCCGTGATAACTCCCTATTCCACTGTCACCAACACCACCAAAAGGTAAATTGAAATTTCCCAAATGCTGCAAACAATGATTTACGCAGCCGCCTCCGAACTGAAGGTTTGAAATAAATTTTTCCTGTATTATTTTACTTTCACTAAAAATATAACCTGCCAGTGGATGCTGTGAGAGCTCACTGATCACCTCAAAAGCGTCTTCAATATTTTCATACTCCAAAACAGGAAGAATTGGCCCAAATATTTCATCTTGCATAACTTCATCGCCGGGCACGATACCAGTCATTACTGTCGGCGCAATAAATTTACTCGCTTTATCTGAGTATCCGCCCACAACAACTTTATCTTGATCAATAAGTTCAATTAATCGAGCATGATGATGTTTGCTAACAATTCGACCATAATCATCTGATAATGATGCATCTTCACCATATATTTCAATAATTCGCTGTTTAAGTTTACCAAGGAATTTTTCTTTAATACTTTTATGAACCATGACAAAGTCAGGAGCGACACAGGTCTGCCCGGCATTCATAAACTTTCCATAAACAATACGCTTCACGGCAATATCAAGATTTGCATCTTTATCAACAACACAAGGACTCTTACCGCCTAACTCCAGGGTAACCGGTGTTAATTTTTTTGCCGCGGCACTCATCACTATCGAGCCAACCCGGGGACTGCCGGTAAAGAAAATATGATTAAATTTTTGTTCTAACAAAAGAGTTGTTTCGGGAATCTCACCTTCGATATAAGCCACATAGTCAGATTCAAAAGTTTCATCGACAATGTTTTTAATAATCAAACTAACATTAGGCGTTAATTCAGATGTTTTTATAACAGCCGTATTGCCTGCCGCAATAGCAGCGATTAACGGAGCAAAGGTTAAGCCAAAAGGATAATTAAAGGGTGAGATAATTAAATTCACACCCAGCGGACTATAAAGTTTTTTACTTGTTGCTGGCCACATTATTAATGGAGTTTTAACCCTTTTGGGCTTCATCCATTTTTTCAGGTTTTTAATTGTGTCACTTAAATCAAGAAGAACGAATCCTGTTTCAGTAAGGTATGATTCGAATTCAGACTTACCTAAATCTATTTTAAAAGCACGAATAAATTCATCTTCATGTTTTCTTATTGCGGCTTTTAGTTTCTTTAGTTGTTCGATCCTGAATTCATAAGAGAAGGTAGAAGATGATTTAAAAAAATCGTGTTGAGATTTAACAATATCAATTATTTTTTGTTCGTTATTATTAGACATGTTTATGCTTGTCATATACTTCCATTATTTGTGGTAAAGCGCTGTTAAATGCTTTAACAACATCAGGATCAAAATGCTTACCCGACTCATCATCAATCAATTTTAATGCTTTTTCAACAGGCCATGCTTCTTTATAAGGACGCCGCGACGTTAAGGCATCAAATACATCCGCAAGAGCAACTATACGCGCAGATAAAGGAATCTCCTGCCCTTTACGTTGATAGGGATAACCCGTGCCATCATATTTTTCATGATGCCCTTCTGCTATCTCAATGCCAATTTTAAACATTGAGTATCCTGCCTGATTAACCTGACTTTCACATTTACGTAATACATCTGCGCCGATCACCGGATGCTTTCTCATTTCTATCCATTGTTCATCCGATAGCTTGCCTGGTTTTAATAAAATACCATCCTCAATACCTACCTTACCAATATCATGCATAGGGGCAAAATGATAAACATGACGTGCATAACTGCTTTTGTATTCCCCCTGATAAATACCGGCATCATAAAGCTCTTTTGCCAGAATGTAGGAATACAAACTCATTCTAACAAGATGATCGCCTGTTTCCGGATCTCGACTTTCTGCAAGCTTCGCTAATCCTTCAACTGCCGATACCACGAGGCTTTCCATTCCAATAGAACGGTCAAAAGCATGACTCACCTGTGAAGTAATATTAGTGAGTAGTTCTCTATGAGATGTCCGATAGGCATTTTCTGTTCGAGTCACAAAAACCAATAATGCTCTTTCATCCCCACTAATACATAAGGGAAAAACGATCATTGATTTCATATTCATTTGCACCAGGTTAATAAAAAAGGAATCATCTCCATTATATTTTTTCAATTCTTCTTTAAGGTTATCAAAACTAATGACTTTGTTTTCATTAAATACGTTTTGAATAACCGGATGTAATATTGAAACAATATCACCTTCTTTCAATATTTGTTCTTCTTTGGAATAAATATGCCCTACCACCATATGTTGTTGTGATACATCCATTCTTAACATGGCTACCCATTCAATGGGCAAAAGACCATTAAACTCTTCATATATGAACTTAATAATTTCATCCAGATTTGTAGCCTGATAAATACGGTCGGTTAAACTAAATAATGAATGTAATCTAGCGGTTAAGCGGTTAAAGCTTTGCGTTAACTTACCCAGTTCTTCTGTATTACTTACTTCAATTTGATGAGTTAAATCTCCCTGAGCGACACGCTGAAAAGCATCTACCGTCATGGCCATAGGTTTGAAGACTTTTTTATAGACTACAATGAATATAGTAATCGCAATAAGTAGTGAAAGAAGAATCGATATCTGGTTTAACCAGGTTATTTGTTTTAACTTATACTCCATCATATTTCGAAACGCAGCTGTAAGATCTGTTGCAGCGAGCATTAAACTATCTTCATTGTATAAGACGTAATGCGCTGCTGCTTCAAGTCGAGGTTCTTTTAAATTTGTTCCTAACTCTTTATATAACCCGCTCTTAAAATCATCCCAAAACTTCGCAGCCTCAACCAGTTCATTTCGCGCTTCTTTATTCCATGTGCAATAAATAGGATCGTATTGTTCTGATATTTTTGGAATGCTTTTATTATTTTTACGTACGGAAAGAAAGTCATTCTGAAAAAGTTCTGGTGCAAGTTTACGCGCCTTAAAGGATTCAATTATTTTATCGTAACGGGCGATCAACATTTGTAACTGCTGATGGTATAGTTTTACATCCCTGTAATAACTGTCATAATTTCTGGGGGCATTATCGGCATATGATGCGCTGTTATTAACAATTAACTGACTAATGACTCTTAGCTGTCCAGAGAGATTTAAAATCAGATAATCATGTTTTCGCAGATCGAGTAAAAAAAGCGTACTTGAAACAATAGCAACCAGCACAAAAAACTGAATACCTAACGCTGTTCCAATTTGTACTTTTAATGATCGAAACAAGACACTCTCCGAATATAATTCAACGACAAAATATTGACCTGATTATTCACTCAGTATGCTCTTATAATTAAAAAGAAGCTCATTTCTACATAGCTATATCGGAAACCACACCTAAAACTTTATTAAGTTTAAATAAAAAGTGAAAAATATCCTTATTAAAAGACTTTTATGCCTGCAAAAATCAATATTCTGACATAAAATTAAGGTATGACGAGTTTTAAAATAGTTAATGATGATGTCGGCGTTCGAGGATTACAGAAAGGCAATAAAACACCTGTAATTTCAGGTTCGGTTATGCCCGTGAAAGCAAGTAATCCGTTACAAAAGTCTCCTGAAAATTTACCTATAAAACCCATCCAGACTGATCGTGGTGGTGGCCAACCTCATCATACAGAACGCAGACAGGTTGATAAACGTAGAATTGATAATCCCGTTTTACTGGAGACTCGCAACCAACATGACCGTCGCACTAAAACAAAAAAAACAGATGACAGCGATGATGCCGTGCCAAAATTACATGGTGTTGATGAAATCGTTTAGACTTAATATTTAGATATTAAATCCTTGCATGGACTGTGAGAGGTCAAAGAGCAAGGCGAGAGCCGACGAAAAATGTGAGTTTACATTAAGGCCGCTCACGCACTCCCTCGGTAATTGCTCCTGCATTACTCTACCTCCTACATCCGTGTAGTCGTGTGCTATGCGTTGAACGTCCTGTTCATTGTAAATGAGCACCCAGGAGTATTTCCTCGTATTGTTTACAACAATACTCAGGGCACTTTTGAGGAGGTTATCAACGCAGCTATTTGGTTTCTCACTGTTCATGCATGGATTTAATCAACGAAGGGGCCATATTGGCGTATAGGTTCACCATGAGGTAATCCCATACACAACATGAAGTGACTTTCTGTTAACGCTTCAATATCAAGCTCTTTGATTTTCTCAAAGAAATACGCTTCGCGTTCGTTTACTGTTTCTTTATTAACCTTAAGTTTACCATTAAGGATATAAATAAAACCTCTAAAACCTTCCGGTACGTTTTCGCTTAGCCTTGCAGCAGAATCAAGATTGACTCTTAAATAACGAACCGCTGTATGCAACTTTACCGGCGACTCATCACCAACGATAACGCGTATATGTCCGCCTTCAATGTCAAATTGAGGGATATTTTCTTCATCCACCTGTTGATAATCAGGATCAATTGTTTTTTTACTTTTAGCCAGGTTAATCCACAGTTGAATGCCATTGCTGTCTACTTCTGAGTCCGGCATTTCTGAATGCTCCAGTCCCCGGCCTGCGGTAAAACGTTGTGCGCCACCCGCTGTTACCCTTGATTGATTTCCAAGATTGTCTTTGTGTTCAAGGCTGCCTGTGAACATATAGGTTATGGCTTCGAAACCTCGATGTGGATGTGTTGGAAAGCCACGATCTGGCCCGAGATTAAAATTGTCCCATAAAACAAAAGGATCGTAGTTCATCATTTTACTGCTTACGGGGAAGAGGCGATGAACATCAACACCATCACCTTCGCTCATTTCAACGGCGGGATGAATAAAAACATTACTGTCCATTATATTTTTTCTCTATTATGTTTTTGCATCAGGTCTTGTTCTGGACCTAATGGTACGATTCTGGTTGAATTGATCATGTCGTGACTGCTGTAATAATGATATTTAATATGATCCAGGAACGTCGTATCAGCTACACCGGGCCACTGATATAACTCCAGCATAAAATTATATAAATTAGGGTAATCATAAATCCGTTTTTTATTACATTTAAAATGACCAACATAAACTTCATCAAATCGTATTAAAGTGACAAACAAACGCCAATCTGCTTCTGTTATTTTCTCACCGGTTAAATAACGTTTTTGACTTAATATTTTTTCCATTTCATCTAACGCATTAAATAAACGGTTATAAGCTTTTTCGTAAAACTTTTGTGTTGTTGCAAATCCTGTGCGATAAACACCATTATTTATATTTTCATAAACAAGATTATTTACTTTATCAATTTCCACTTGTTTTTCTTTTGGATAAAGATCCAACTTACGTGCATCTTCGTCCTCAATTAAATGATTAAATGCACTATTTAAAATTCGAATTATTTCCGATGATTCATTATTAACGATTGTTTCTTCTTTTTTATCCCATAAAACCGGCACGGTCACAATGCCACTGTAGTCTGCTTGCGCCTTGGTATAAATTTCATGCATACGTTTGAAGTTATATAAACTATCCCCTGTTGCTGCGGGAAAATCATCATTAAAATCCCAACCGTGGTTATCCATAAAAGGATGAACAACCGAGACGCTGATTATATCTTCGAGTTTTTTCAACTTTCGAAATATCAAAGTACGATGAGCCCAAGGGCAAGCATAAGAAACATAAAGATGATAACGATCTTTTTCTGCTTCATCGGCTGTTATCACGTTACGAAACTGAGAATCCTTTCTCACGTATTCGCCGTCTGCACTGACCTTATCGAACCAGTCTTCTTTTATCTCACCCTTGATTAACAAGCTCACAGTATTATTCCTTTATTTACGCTTATCTAAACTAAAGGCACCAGCACCATGATCGGCTAACAAGAGTAGACCACCGGCTATGGCAAAGTTCTTCATAAACATGATCATTTGAGTTTGATCTCCAAGATTACTATGGAAGATAACAGCAGAAACAACCGTAAAGCCTGCTAAGGCATACGCCGCCCAACGTGTTTGCCAACCAACCAATACCGCCAGGCCAGCCCCCACTTCTACAAGAATGACCAATGGCAATAATATCCCTGGTACGCCCATTGATTCCATGTAGCCCTGAGTACCGGCATATCCCATGATTTTGTTCATTCCCGCCAAAATAAAAATATGAGCCAGCAATAGCCGTGCAATTACGCTACTATATTTGTTCATTTTCCTTCTCCTTTATTTTTTTAATCACTAAACTCATTTTAGGCCAATTAATTAGATGTAAAAGTACAATATACTGCTGAAATCAATCAGTTTAGCTGATATATTTATACGATGAAAAACTACCCCCGAGTGACATTAGAGCAATGGCGAGTATTTCAAGCCATTATTGAGCAAGGCGGTTATGCTCAGGCTGCAACCTACCTACACCGTAGCCAATCGGCGATCAGTTACTCCATGTCTCGTCTTCAGGAACAACTGGGAATTTCACTATTAAGGGTCAAAGGTAGAAAAGCGGTTTTAACCGAGCAAGGTGAGATTTTATTAAACCGATCACAGCGACTCATTGAAGAAGCTGCTGAAATTGAAAATTTTGCCCAGCATCTTTCTCAGGGACGGGAAGCGGAAATCAAACTTGTTGTTGATGCTGCCTTCCCTAATGACTTGCTCATGAGCGCACTTGCACAATTTGCAAAACGAAGTCAGGGCACACGGGTGCAGCTACGTGAAGTCATTCTCTCGGGTGCCATTGATGCGCTGGTAAGTGATGAAGCAGAACTCGTTATAGGTGTCGAAACGCCTTCAGGCTACCTTGCCGACCCACTTATTGAAGTTGAATTAATTGGCGTAGCACATTCGGATCATCCCTTACACAAACTCGATCGTGAAATCACTTCTGCAGATCTCGCTCAACACATGCACGTTGTCATTCGAGATTCGGGGCAACATGAAAAAATGGATGTGGGTTGGTTAAGCTCACAAGATCGCTGGACGGTGAGCAGTATTGATAATGCACTCAATGCAATTAAACATGGTTTGGGATATGGCTGGATACCACGAAACAGATTGGTTGATGCATTTGAAACGGGGCTCCTTAAACCTTTGTTGCTTGAACAAGGTTCAACCTATAATGCATTTTTATTTATAAGTTTTGGCCACCCGCAAAATATCGGGCCGGCGACAAGAGAGCTTGCGAACATAATAAAAAATACAGTGGAAAATGTAGCTTAAAAATTGCAGTATTCTGTTAAGTCTTGATACACATACATACCCTGCAGGTTAAAATTCATTCTAATAGAACATATCACTTTGTTCGGATGTGAACGATGGGATATACAAACCGTTATGATTAATTTTTACTTCGGCCTTCGAATGAATTCGAACCTACATTCCTGATCGCGATTAAGTCCATAGAGGCTATTATTCATCTAAAGTACGACGAATAGCGAAAGCAAGTTCTTTTATAGAGTAGGGTTTCTCAAGCAAACCCTTTATCAATGTGAGATAGATTTGCTGATGCCCATTACTGTATTCAGCATGTTTAGAACTAAATCCAGAGGTTAATAATATCTTCAGGCCTGGCCACTTTTTAACGACCTCGAATGAAAGTTCAAAGCCGTCTATACCAGACATGACGACATCACTGAAAACAAGATCAATATCCTGTGTTGTTGACAAAATATCAATTGCTTCTTTGCCACTATATGCCAGTAATGTCTTATAACCCAGCCGTTGCAGATACATCTTTGCTGTCTCAGCAAGAGACCTTTCATCGTCAACTATTAGAATCGTTTCCTCTCCACCTGGTAATTCTATTTTCTCTTCACCTTGCTGAGCATCATGTCCTTCAATAGCACGGCGAAGATAAATATGAAATGACGAGCCCACGCCTTCTTCAGAATAAAGTCTAATGGCTCCACCAGAACGTTGTACAAAGCCATAAACCATACTAAGTCCAAGCCCACTTCCTTTACCAAACTCTTTGGTAGTAAAGAAAGGATCAAAAATTTTCTTACGATTTTCTTCACTTATCCCGGTTCCGGTATCGCTAACCGAGATCATGACATAGTCACCTTCACTGGCAATGTGTTCTTGTTGAACAAAAGCGGTATCCAGATGCTTATTGGCTGTCTCAATGATCAGCGTTCCACCTTCAGGCATAGCATCACGAGCATTAAGTGAGAGATTAAGGATTGCATCTTCAAGGTCGCCCGGATCAATATTAACAGGCCAAAGGTTTTCTGCGAGATGAACCTCTACCTGAATCACAGCAGTAACAGACTTAGCAATTAACTCATGAATATTTTCAATAAATGAGTTTATATAGGTCAACTCTTGCCCCTGATTATCTTGTCGTGAAAAATTAAGTAATTTACGTGTCAGTTTTGCTCCTCTCTCAGTACCAGCAAGGGCTTGCTCAATTCTCTCTAATGCAACAGGTTGCCCACCTAGATCCATTTTAAGTAACTCGAGATTTCCCATGATGATACCCAAAAGATTATTAAAATCATGCGCTATACCACCGGTAAGTTGTCCGACCGCATCCATCTTTTGGCTATTACGTAACAACATTTCATTTTTTCTAAACTCTGTAACATCTTCTGCAACATAAATATAATGAGAGACGCTACCATTATCATTTAAAATCGCTGAGGCTGACATCTGAATGCAGTACTCTATACCACGTGATGTGACCGTTGTTATTTCACAAATATATTTTTTATCTGCATTAAGATATTCCTGAAGTAAGTTAAGTTGTTTTTTATCTGCCTCACTCTGTTCAAATAAAAATGAAATTGAACGTCCAACAACTTCACTTACCTCAAAGCCACTAATTTTTTCAAACTGTGGATTTGCATACTCAATTATATTATCTGGACTACAAACAATAATTGAAACAGGACTCTGTTCTGTTGCCATTGATAAAATTTTCAACTGTTCTTCACGAGCCTTAAGTTCATCATATTGTTCATCAAGTCTTACTTTAGAATCTCTGATTGATAAAAGCATATTATTCATCGTATGTGAAAGTGTAGAAATTTCTGTAGAGCCATGACTGGGAATTAGTCCTGAAGGGATTCCTTCTTTATCGGTATGATTAATAGCTGTAATAATATTTGAGATTGGTTTTAAGATGAAAAAACGTATTGTTATAATAAGTGAAAAAATCAGTAATAAAGAAATGACTATTGAGTTTATTATTGTGTCTCTGATTATCTTATTGAGCTCTTGAGTCATAGACTGATTCGAAATGTATATGGTAACTGTACCAAGTTTTTTTCCTGTCGAAGATATAATGTTATCTTTATCTGAATAATAACAAGCTTCTAATCGTTTAAGTTGCTCCTCATTTTCTGAATCAAAATTAATAATCTTTCCATTAATGTCCTGAATCTTCCCACTAATATAGGCATCTTTACCTAAAATTTTACCCATATTGTAATCTTCTACAACAATGGAAAAATATGAACGATGCTCTATTTCATTAAATATTATATTGTCATACTCGTTAATTGAGTATGCGGCCATTAAATTGGTAATATTCTTTTGCAATGAAGCAATAGTCTGCCGTGAGCTCTGCTTCATCTCCTGAATAATCTTATTTTTTGTTGATATATAGGTATAAGATGATTGTACTGACATTATTATAGTAACCATTGAAATAATAATTATCCCAAGGGTTACATAAAGCGTCGGCTTATAAGTAAATTTCTTCAATGCTCAATATCTACCAGTTATGTTTACTCTATGCCAAGAACATTTCTTTTAATTATTGGCAGTTTTTTTGCAATATTTTCTGTTGATATTGCAAGAATGGGTAATTGCAGATTCTTTTTAACTTGTTTACCCTTTAAATGCATATCCATTGCGATAACGGCTTCTTGTCCCATTAAATACGGTTGTTGCATTGCTGAACCAACAAGGACACCTTGAGGAATCAGATCAAGGAAAACAGGTTCTGCATCAAATGTAATTAATAGAATATCATTTTTTTTACCCGCGTCCGCAATTGCACGTAATGCACCATTATATCTGTCTGACCCTTGCAACCAGATTGCACGAAGATCCGGGGTATTATCAATTATCTCTTTACTCAACTTATAGGTTTCTTCTTCAGAAAAAGTAACTTGTTGCTTAATATCCGCACCTTTAATATTGGCCTCATCCATTGCCTGCATAAAACCAGCTGTTCGTAGCTGACCATTCAACCTTCTTTGAGGAATTGCAACAATGCCAACCCTGCCCTTATCCCAGCCGAGTTTATGTAGTTTTTTGGTAAGCACTTTCCCTATGTCATAGGCGCCGAGTTTATTGTCTGATGAGATAAAAGATACGTACTCACCACCATCGGTTCCAATATCAGATATAACAACAGGTATCCCGGCACTTTTCGCAAGTTTCAAAATGGTAACGCATGCAGACGAGGTAGTAGGAGAAACAATGATTCCTGCAACATTATCTTTTAATGCCTTTGCAGTAAACTCTAATTCACGCCGAGCACTATTTTCAGCGCTATAAATTTGTAGCTCATACCCTAATACGCTAGCTCTATTTTTAATGCCTCGGCCCATAATTTTCCAAAAAGGAATACGGGTATCAGAAACAAGATATACTAATTTTTTATTGTCGCGTACTTGTGCGCTGGAAAAGGCTCTATTGCCAGAAAAGGAAAAAAGTAGAAGAAGTAAAATTATTGCGATTATAGAAGGTGAATTATGAATTGTGTGGATTCTTCTCGCATTCATTTTAGATTATCCTAATATATCTTAATGTAAGATATATTATAGACAAAATAAAATAAAACATAGTTATAACTTTAAATTTTATGAGAATATATTTCCTCGTCAAATTAACGCATTATAAATGCTATAATTTTTCCTGCAAAAACTTAGCTAATTCAACAATGGTCTGATACTCAAACAAATCGACCACATCAACTTTATCTGGATATCTATCATCTATTTGTTGATGAATTTCCGCCAGGGTTAGAGAACTTATACCAGAGTCAAAGAAGTTATCATTAACACCTAAGGTACTACCTTCAATAACATCATCACATATATCTTTTAGTTCTTGCTGTAATGGCGATAATGATTCATCTGAAGATGTTTCTTTAGGTTTATTTAACGCATTTATTTCATTTAAGACATCAGCATATTCACCTTCCGCATAGGCATCCCCTAAAATACGACGTTGTACTTTTCCACTGGTTGTTTTAGGAATGCGTTTAACCGGAATAACATGGTCAATTTCAAGTCCTGACTGTTCATTTAAAACATGAGACGCTTGTTTAGCTAAAGCTATGAAGTCTTTAATGTCTGCACGATATAAAATAAAGATAATGAGTTCATCTCGCTGTAATTTTTCATTCCATACGCCGTAAACAACAACTTTACCTAATTCCAGACCTTCTAGATTTAATAATAAATCTTCCAGATCGTGCGGGTAATAATTTAAACCGTTAGCAAAAATAATATCTTTTGCTCGACCGGTAATAATAAGTTCACCATTGTGAATAAAACCTAAATCTCCGGTATCTAACCAGTTATCTTTTGATATAGCCGCATGGTTAGCTTCTTCATTTTTATAATAGCCTTGAGTTACGTTGGAGCCACTAATTTGAATACTGCCAACGGTATCATCAGCTAATACCTTTTCTTTATCTGCGATACGCACCAAACAATCTAAAACAGGTTTGCCAACAATGGCGAAACCTAATGCATCTTTATTATCAGCATCGACAAATTTAATTTTTTCACTGACATTTAAACTATGACGATCAACATGTACAGCACGGTATTCTTCACCAGCAACTGGGAATGAAACCGCTAATGTTGCTTCTGCCATACCATACACAGTGAACATGGTTTCACGCTTTAAACCATACTCTTTCATTGTGTCTAAAAAGGTATCACACAAATCAATCGAGATAGGTTCTGCACCGTTGTAGATAAGGCGAACGGAAGAGAGATTAACGTCTTCTATTGGTTTTTTACTTAAAGCTTTTAAAAAGTGTTTGTAACCAAAGTTAGGTGAACATAAAACGGTGGCTTTTTTCTCGCTAACTTTTTGCATCCATAATAAAGGACGGCGACTAAATAAATCCGTTGCCATCAAACACTGATTCATACGGTAAGCAATCATGTTTAAATGAAAACCAATTAACCCCATATCATGCGTTAAAGGCATCCAGCTAAAGCTGGTATCATTTTCGTTATACAAACCACCTTCGCCAATCGCATTAAGGTTAGTCATAATGTTTTTATGTGTCAGCATGACACCTTTTGGATCACTGGTAGAACCGGATGAAAACTGAATAAAGGCCAGATCATCTGGCGCAGGTTCATGAACCTCACCTTTTTCTTTAGATGTTATATCTGCTACTAATAACGTTTTTTCTTTAATGAGCGTATAAGCCGCAGATAGTTTATTATCTTCTGCATACTGTTGAAGCCGTTCTACATTATCTTCAGTTGTATATAAATGAGGACGTTCAAGCTTTTCAAAAACTTTAAATAATTTTGAACGGTGCTCATCACTGATACCAACAGCAATGGGGACTGGAATAATGCCACCTAAAATACAGGCCCAGTAAATATCAATAAATTCTTCATTACTGCGTAAGAAAATAATGCATTCATCACCCGGCTTTAAACCACGTTGTTGTAGTGCATGAAGTTTATTTAAAGCACGTTCATATAAATCAGCATAGGTAATGATGACTTCTTTATCTTTGGCTTCAATAAAAGTTATAGTACGGTCAGTGCACGCTTGCTTTTGCAAGGTTTCGACCAGGGTTGAGAATGTAATCATAGATTTAGTTTCTTATCTTTTGCTAAGTTTCATCATAATGCTGTTTTTGCTACGCAAGTTTACCTGGGGATCGAGTTCAACACCCTTTTCATCCGCAACATATTCAAGTTTAAATTTTTTCGCCATTGTGCCTAAATGAATTTGCATTTCGACAATACTAAAATAATCACCAATGCAACGACGTGGCCCGGCTGAAAAGGGAATAAAGGCAAACTTGTGGCGTTTTTTAATTTCTTCTGGCAAAAAACGATCGGGCTTGAACGCTTCAGGCTCATCCCAAAAATCCGGATGGCGATGTAAATAGTACGGTGCAAAGAAAATATTTGTTCCGGCAGGAATATCATAACCACACACTTTATCATCTACGATAGCAGTGCGTGAATACAACCAAACAGGAGGGTATAAACGTAGGGCTTCTTCAATTACCTGACGACTAAAAGGCATATTCCCCACTTCTTCAAAGGTCGGAATATCACCAGAAATAACCTTATCTGCTTCATCCTGAAGTTTTTTCTCTTCGGCTGGATTTTGTGAGAGTAAATACCACGCCCAGTTAAGCGTTGTTGCTCCAGTTTCGTGTCCGGCAATAATCAGCGTCATGACTTCATCGATAATTTCCTTATCAGTCATGCCTTCGCCGGTTTCTTTATCCTTCGTTTCCATAAAGGCTTCAAGAAAATCATCATAACGCGTCGAGGACTCACGACGTTCATCCATAAGTTGTTGCACTAATGATTTTAAGGCCCGGAATTTCAGGACAAATTGCATATCACGAGCTAAATCATAAGTTAGAATCTCAAAGGGATTCTTTCCTTCTTGTTCAATCAACTTGTCCATGTCGTCGCTAAACAAACAGCGCAGAATAATTTCAAGCGAGAGTTCACTGGTTTCACTGGAGACATCCAGCAGTTCACTCTTTTCTGCTTTTTCCGTCCAGCGTTGCAGCCAGACTTGATTGGCCTTTTGCATCTTCTTCGCCAGGCCATCAATACACTTGCGGCTAAAGGCAGGTTGAATCAAGCGACGCTGTCTGCGCCAAAATGCGCCATCACTGACAATAATGCCATTACCTAACAGCATTTTTACCCGCTCAAAACCGGGCCCTTTTTTATAATTTTCATGGTTTTTGACAAGAATTGCTTTTACAGCATCCGGGGCATTGATCAAAATGGTATTATTGCCCCTTGAAACAGGCTTGATCAGGGTAAAGTTGCCATATTCTGCAATATAATCCGCAATTATCGGGAAAGATTCATCCGTGGTATTAATGTCATACGGCGTTTCCGGACCAGCCGGTAAATTGAGTGATTTAGTATCTATTGAGGTCATTTTTAAGAACTTTTAGGACAATATGTCAGTAGCGATACTATATTATAAAGTCAGTCAGGAAAGAATAAGTTCAGCCAAACTATCTGAACAAATTGCCAACTGGATTGCTGAATTACCTGTACAAAAACAACAACAGGTTAAAAAAATACGCCAGCAAAACGATCAGGTATTATCTTTAGCAGGCCTGCAATTACTTAAATTAGGCATGGCTGAATTTTCTGATATTCCTTTTTCCTTATCTCAGCTCGAGTTTCCTAAGCAGGCAAAACCCTTCATTACTGCTGATATTGATTTCAATATTTCTCACTCTGGTGATATCGTTTGTTGCATTATATCCGATACCGTCAAAGTGGGTATCGATATTGAGTTACAACGGGAAGTGAAGCCGGCAACACTAAAAAAGTTTTTAACTGAAACGCCCAACGCCGCAACGAGCGGTAATACTGAAAATAATATGCACGCGTTTTTCAATCTCTGGACAAAAAATGAAGCCATTATAAAAGCGGCTAATTTTGGTTCTATTTATAATATGCATGATATTAAACACGAAGCCCATGGTGGCCACTACCAAAATCATTTTTGGTATAGCTATCCTATTGAGCTGGTTTCTGCGAATGACAATAAAGAATATACTTGCCATATGGCCTGCTCTGAAAAGATCACAGCACAAGATATTAAACTTAAACAAATTGATACATTATAAAAAGGTACTTCAGCATGCGTGCTATGACATGGAAGCGTAAATTGGGTTACGCCATTATCCGCCCTATTGTAAAACTTTTGATTTCCAGCTTTTGGTGGACATGTCGGGTAGAAAAAATCATCGGTGATGAGCATGCATTAAAACTCATCGAAAAAGGTGAACCTATTATTCCCTGCTATTGGCACCAGATGCATATCTTTGGTTCATGGTACATGCGCAAGTTACAAAAACGCGGCTTAAAAATAGGTTTCCTCATTAGCCCATCGGTTGATGGAGAAGTAGCGGCAAAAATTGTTGAGTCATGGGGAGCAGTCGCTATCCGCGGTTCAAGTAATCGTACTGGCGCAAGAGCTCTAAGAGATATGTATAACACTATCACTAAAGACAAGGTATCACCTGTCACAACATCCGATGGTCCAACTGGACCAGTGCATGAGTTTAAGCAAGGTGCGGTCATGCTGGCACAATTAACGCAAAGTCCTATGTTACCCATTGCATACATGGCGAGTCGTTACTGGGAGTTAAAAACATGGGATAAATTTATTATCCCTAAACCTTTTTCACGTATCGTAATCGCAGTGGGTGAACCACATAGGATCGACAAAAAATCAAATGCAGAAAAACTTGAAGAAGAACGCGTAAAAATGGAAACAAATATGAATAACTTAAGTGAAGTTGCTAAAGCAGCGCTTTAATCTCCCTAATTAAGGATATATCAACCAGCAAGTTCTATACGTACTTGCTCCAGTATATTTTTCATATGCATAGAGTCTTGCTGAATTTTAGTAAACTCATCAACGGATAAGGGTTTACTGAAAAGGAAACCCTGAATTGTTTTACAGCCTAACGCATGTAAGTAAGCCAGCTCTTGTGCGGTCTCAACACCTTCGGCAACAACATCTAAACGTAAGCTATGTGATAAAGCCATAATAGCAGTCACAATGGCAGCATTATCACCACCGCTTCTATCTTGTACGTTGGTAATAAAAGAACGATCAATTTTCAATGTGTCGATAGGGAATTTTTTTAGATAACTTAAAGAAGAATAACCGGTACCAAAATCATCTATTGATATAGCAACGCCCATTTTTTTAATTTCATATAACACATCAATATTTTTTGTTACATCGTCCATCAAGCAACTTTCTGTTAGCTCAACGTCAAGATAATCAGCAGAAAGCCCGGTATCTTTTAATGCCAGAGCAATGCGCTCAACAAAATCACCTTGTTTAAATTGTACGCTTGAAACATTAACTGAAACCCGAAGCGGTTCCAGCCCTTGATCTTGCCATAATTTATTCAAACGACATGACTCTCGTAATACCCAGTCACCGGCTTCAACAATCATCCCGCTTTCTTCCAGCAAAGGAATAAATTCAAGTGGAGAAACAATACCGCGTTCAGGATGAAGCCAACGAATTAATGCTTCCATACCTTTAATATTACCAGTGGCCGCATCTACCTTAGGTTGAAAATATAAAACAAACTCTCCATTCTCTAATGCTTTACGTAAATCATATTCTTTTCTTAAGCGTTTAGAGTTATCAACATTCATTTCGCTATTATAATAACGATGGACATTGCCACCTGCCTGCTTGGCATTGTCTAATGCCAAACTAGCATAGTGACTTAATTCATCGACACTGCCCTGATCAGTCGGGTACACACAAATGCCATAGCTGATTTTTAAAATAATATTTTCACCCGCAACAGAAAATGGCAGCCTCATCCCCTTCATAATTCGCTGCAAAGCTTTATCTACTTCTTCGCCACGCTCAATGAAGTTCATAATCAAACCAAAGCCGCTGCCACCAAGACGTGCAATAATGTCACTGTCCCGGGTTAAATCAACCAGGCGATTAGCTGTTTCAGTTATTAACGTATCACCATTTTTATAACCGTACTGCTGATTAACTTCAGATAATTTCTCGATATCCAGATTCACGACCGCAAGCACCTTCTCATGCCTTTTGACCATTGAAAGAGCGTAATCCAGGTGTTCCATAAACAGCGAATGCGTGGGGAGATGCGTTAAATAATCATGTAGCTTGTCTCCAAATTTCACCTCTGCTGTAGCAAGTGAATTTTGTCTAATGAAACTAATCATTGAGAGTCCTGCTAACGCCAGAAAGGCCAGAGCTTAATAAATAATTGAAAGAGAGAGATATCCCAACATCTGTAACCCGCTCACAAGCAAAACAGAGAGAGATAATATTAAGAGCAGGAAAGTAAAACGACTCGACTGAGAAAGCGTAATTTTAGATTGTTTTAACATTATGTCCGACATCACCTACAGGGGCAGGATTCTTAATAATATTATTTATATCGGTAAGAGGCTTAAAATCTTTAGATCTTTTTAAAGAAAAATGCAGGAATAATGAGAAAGAAAGTAGCAAGTCCTACTACACATAAAACAGGGGAATCAATTGATTTTATTGTAATTACACCACTTCTGCATTTGGTAGATGTTCACGTAACAGATGGAATAGCTCAGCGCGATCAACGGGTTTAGCTAAAAATCCATTCGCACCTACCCGTAAGCCCCAAAATTTCTCGGTTGCCTGCTCATTGCCACTAATAATAACAATGGGGATATCTTGTGTATCAGTATCTTTACGTAAAATTCGTGTCGCCTGAAAACCATTTAAGCCGGGCATGATGATATCCATTAGAATTAAGTCTGGCTGATGCAGTTTAGCCATTGCAATGCCTTCTTCACCATCTTCTGCGCTAAGAATATCGTATCCGGTTGGCGCTAATGTTTTCTTTAATACCGCGATTGCCGTCCGTGAATCATCAACAATCAGGATCGTTGCATTATCAGGTAGTTTTATCCGTTCTTCATCGCGCCTTTCATCGGACGTATTTTCAGCAGCAGAAAAAAATGATCTCAGGTTAAAAGCCATACCTATTCCGTTAAAATGTTAAAAACGCCATTTTATAGCATATTTCAAAAACAGCAAGAAAACACTTTTAGTTATGCGTTCAAGATATACATTAATAACATTTCCATCTACTATTTCTACTTAACATCAATGGTAAAGGGATCTTATTCATATGCAATTCAAATCAATTTCATTAGGAACTCTACTAACTCGCCTTCTTATTTTCAGCACTTTAATTTTCAGTGTTCTTTTCATAAGTCCAAGTTATGCTGAAAATGAAATTACCGTAACGGTCTCATCAGAAGATGAAATAACAGTCGAAATTTTCCCGGCTAAAGGAAAATATCTCATCTTATGGCTCTCCCCTGAATACGGTATACGTGAAGGTCATCGTTCACTTGCCCGTTTATTAACTCAATACGATCTGGAAATATGGCAGGCGAATGTTGTTGAATCTCTTTTTATGCCGCAAGGCACTGCTTCATTAAAAAAACTTAACGGCCAACATGTTGCTGATTTAATAAAATATGCACACAAAACAAGTGGTAAGAAAATTATTGTTTTAGGTGATTCTTATGCATCGTTAAGTGTTTTACGTGGCGCACATAAATGGCAAGAAAAAAATCTGAACAAACCTTATTTAATTGGCGCTATTCTTTTTTCCCCATACACTTTTGCATCAATCCCCCCTTTAGGTCAGTTGCCGGAATACATGCCCATTGTATCTGCAACGAATATTCCCATAATGATCTACCAGGCAAAACGAGGCGGTACATACAGCCAATTTAAAACATTAATCACAAAACTGGGACAACACGGTAGCCCTGTATACACACGTTTTTTACCCAATATTATGAGTTTATTTTATGAAGATAAACCGACAGAAATAATGATTGAAAAAATTAGACCAATAGCAAATAACATAAAAAAAATGATTCCAGTTTTAGAAAAACATACTATCCCGGCTAAACCTGTCGCCTTAAAAAAACCTCATAAAATTAAAAGTGGTATTGATATTTATTTAAAAGAATATAAAGGTTTCATATCTCCTCTGGCAATAAAACTTGAAGACACAAATGGGGAAATCATAGAAAAAAACAACTATAAAGGACAAGTAACTATTATTAATTTTTGGGCTACATGGTGCCCTCCTTGTGTTCAGGAAATACCATCGTTAAATCGATTAAAGAAAAAAATGCAAGGCTTACCCTTTGAATTAATTTCAATAAATTATGCTGAAGAGAAAAAAACAATTCTCGAATTCATGAAAAAAGTAAATGTGGAGTTCCCTGTCTTACTTGATAAAGATGGCGGCTTTGCAAAAAAATGGAATGTTATTACTTACCCTTCAACTTTCATTATCGATAAAGAAGGTAAAATAAAATATGGTGTGAATGCGGCCATCGAATGGGATGACCCGGAATTTATTAAAAAAATAAAAGCACTGTTATAAAAACCTAACAGTTAAAATCCAGAATTTTATTTACAAGATGAGACGTTAAACATGGCACAGTATTTTTACTGTCAATATTTTATATCATTGGGCTTGCAGTGCTTATACATTATGAATTTCTATACCACATGACAACACACTTGCCTAAAATGACAATTAAACATCGCTTTAGAATCATTATAGGCGTCTTTGGTGCTCTAATTGCACATACACTTGAAATATGGATTTTTGCCAGCGCTTATTATTTTCTTCCTTATGTTGATGGCTGGGGACATTTCACTGGTGAATTTAATGGCTCATTTATGGACTGCGTTTATTTTTCATATACCACCTTTACCACATTAGGCTTTGGCGATATTCAGCCCCATGGTTTAATTCGTCACCTTGTAGGTATTGAGTCATTAATGGGGCTGCTTTTAATTACCTGGACGGCTTCATTTCTGTATTTTGAGATGCAGCGTTACTGGGATCGTACATAATATATTCCATTTGTAGGAAATATCTTACATATAGACTGCATCTATGCTTCAAGCACTTAACCTTACTAGAAATAGGCAATTTTTTACGCTAGACTCGAACAAAACAACATACATATAAAGGGGAAAAGATGATTAACTTAATAAGGAATATTACTGCTCTAGCTGCTATAGCGCTTGTAGCTTCAGCTTGTTCCACAATGAATAAAGGCGAATGTATAAATGCAGACTGGAATACAATTGGTTATGGAGATGGCACAAACGGTCATCCTGCATCAAGACTTAGCCAACATCGTTCAGCTTGTGCAGAACATGGCGTAAAACCAAATTTAAATGCCTATACTGATGGTAGAAATAAAGGATTAAATCAATATTGCATCCCTTCTCGAGGCTATTATAAGGGGCTCGCTGGATCGGGTTACAATGGTGTATGTACAAATCATAATGAAAAAGCGTACTTAGAAGCACATGGCTATGGCTACAATGTTTATAAACAACAAAAAGTATTAGATGGTCTTAAGTCAGATCTTCGAGGTCAGGAACATCTTATTAATAACCTGGAAAATCAGCTTAATTTTAATGAACGCAGAATCACGAGTGGTAAACTTACAAAATTAAAAACATATAAATTACTACAAGAAAATAAAAAGCTTACAGCTGATATAACTAATGCTGAAGCGAGTCTGGGCCCAATAAGTCATGACATAAATCAGCAATCGCTACACATTGCAGATTTAAAAGCTAATAAGGTATTTTAAGAAAAGACTTAAACAATAAGTTAACTAAAAGCCCGCTCTCTTTGAGAACGGGCTTTTTTTATAAATATAATCACTGCTGTCCCGTTAACCACCTCTCCCTTACGACTGCATGGAGAAGGTGAAACCAGAGGTTGAGAAGCTGGCCTGAGCCACGCAGGAGCAGTTGCCGAGGGAGATGGTTGGGGTGAGAGAATCATTATAGATAACTCATTCCTGGAATATTGTATTGACTAAAATTTATGAATACTAAAAACAACAACATTCCGTATATAAATAATAAAGACAAACTCATTCTTTTTGATGGCATATGCAAGTTATGTAATGCATGGTGCCGATTTATTATTCGCTACGACAAAAATCATATTTTCAAATTAGCTTCAATGCAGTCAGAAAAAGGACAGGCTATTCTTAAAAATTTAGAACTGCCTACCGAACATTTTGAAACCATGTTATATATTGAACATAATATTATTTACGAAAAGAGCAATGCATTTATAAAAATAGTAAAACATCTGCCCTTACCAATAAAACTACTGTTTTTATTAAAGATTATTCCTGGGCTATTTCGAGATTTCATATATGATCGTATAGCACTTAATCGATATAAAATGTTTGGGGAATATAACAAATGCACTCTGCCTACAGATGATGATAATCGTTATTTATGAGTTTTTTAAAGCCAATAAAATTATTACTCCCCGCACTAATTCCATCATGGAATTTCTTTGATGTTATCGCTCCCTCACCTCGTATTCAGTTTGCTCTATTAAAATCAGAACATGACTCAGTACAAAAATGGCAAGAGTTTCGACCGCGCCCGGCACAGCTATCATTTTCGCAAATGCTAAAACGTATGTTATGGAATCCAAAGTGGAATGAATCATTATTTATGGTTAGTTGTGCTGAACGTATCATGGGTGATTCCACTCAACAGATGATTCAACATAGTGAAAACGAAATATTAAAACGTATTGAAAACAATCTTATTGATACAAATTCAAGATCAAGTATGCCCGATGCAACACATCTTCAATTTCGATTGAAATTTATACAACGACAAGGGACTGAGTTGCATGAAGAAGTTACTTTCCACTCACGGATCCAAGCCTTATCTATGGTTAAAGCATCGTGAGTTTTGAACTGGCGATTCGTTTAACTGAAATCCTTATGGGCTTTGCTTTTATTCAACAAAGCCTTGAACATTTAACTTTATTCACAAATGAAAGGCGTCTATTCCTGGCACGTCTTATTTTATCACTATTGCTTATTATCGGATTTCAAACAGCATGGATATTACTATTGTTACTCCTGTTAACTTTAGCCATATTGCATCGTTTCCAGGGCCCCTATAACGGTGGTGCTGATCGTATGAGTTTGTTAATTTTATGCTGTTTGTGCCTGGTACATTTTTCTCCTTCATTGCGCTGGCAAGAAATGGCTTTTGGTTATCTTTCTTTACAATTAATTTTATCTTACTTCATATCAGGCTGGGTAAAAGTAATAAACCCGGACTGGCGTAGTGGTCGTGCTCTCCAAGATGTTTTTCAGTTCTCAGCTTATCCAGTGAGCGAGTCTTTAAGGCAATGGTCGAATTCACCACGATTACTTTTATCCATGTCATGGGGCGTCATACTATTTGAATTGCTTTTCCCCTTCTCTCTTATTTCAAGTACCAGCCTTACGGTAGCGCTTATTATTACTGCAAGTTTTCATTTCTCAAATTCATGTTTATTCGGACTGAATCGCTTCTTTTGGATTTGGATAACGGCCTACCCGTCAATACTCTGGTTTCATCAGCGAATATTTGAATCATTTACTTAAAATAGATCTTTAATGGAACTAATGTAATTTATTACTTACTAATTAAGTCTTCATACAGACAACAGTGGTGAGCTTATGCGATTAAAAACCAGCACTCAAATAAAACACATCCGTCTCCCTGCTATTGATGGCTCCACCTTTAATTCTGAAACTATCAAGGGAAAACCTGTTTTACTTTCCTTTTTCCGTTTTGCCAGCTGTCCATTTTGTAACCTGCGTGTCAATGAACTTGTACAACGTTTTAATGAATTTGGTGATGACTTTACCATTATTGCAATTTTTGATTCACCGCTTGATAATTTAACTCGTCATACAGAAGGTCACAAAGCACCCTTTCCTATCCTGGCGGATGAAGGAAATAAGTATTACAAGGAATATGGTATAGAACATTCATTTATCGGAATGTTAAAAGGCATGTTTTTCCGTATGCCAATATTATTTAAAGGCATGTTGAAAGGATACATCCCTCTTATTATTAAAGGCAGTATGACAACCATGCCTGCGGACTTTTTAATTGATCGAGAAGGAAATATTAAAACAGCGCATTATGGAAAAGATGAAGGCGATCATTTATCTTTTGATAAAATAAAAGCCTTCTCAAATAGCTAAAAGGTTTTTTCTAAAAGCTGTTTCATTGCTGCCCATGATTTTTTATCAGCATCAGCGTTATATGCCAGAGGTATTTTGAATTTTTTACCAAATTTATCTGCCCCCGGGTTGGTAAAGGCATGTTTAGCACCAGGATAACTAATAAACTTGAAATTAACTCCAGCTGCCGTCATTTCTTTTTTGAAACTTGCAATACTCTCTGCTTTAACAAAAGGATCTGCCTTGCCATTTAACACAAGAACCTTTGCTTTAACTTTTCCTTTTATTGCTTTCTCTTTTGTTCCAAGGCTACCGTGAAAACTCACAACGGCATCGAGATCAACACCACGACGTGCCATCTCCAGAACAATGCCGCCACCAAAACAATATCCAATAGCGGCCATTTTATCCTTTTCGACATTATCCTGTTTTTGTAATAGATTATAAGCAGCCATAAAGCGTTTTTCAGCTACCGCCATATTTGCTTTAACTGCACCAGAGAATTTACCCGCATCTTTAGGATGAGATGCATTTTTCCCGTTACCATACATATCAAGTGCTAGCGCTCTATACCCCAGCTTAGCTAACATGCGTGCACGTCTTTTAGCATAATCGTTATGGCCCCACCATTCATGCACAACAATAATACCCGGACGTTGTCCTTTTATACTGTCATCATAGGCGAGATAGCCTTTCATTTTTATATCACCATCTGAATAATCAATCGTTTTAGTAATAACTTCTGCCTGTGATTGAATTGACAACAGCGAAAATAATAATGCCGTTACTGGAATAAAATATTTAATTTTCATAACACTCTCCTTAAGTTTTACATTGAGACCTTTACATGGATGTTATGAAGTTAGAGAACAAGGCAAAGCTTCCGCTCCTGCTCCTGCTCACGCCCCTTACCTACGTCCATGTAGGTAAAACCGATGAGTACATGAGCATTTTGAAAAGTTTTCGCCGTACCCAACATTTAAATTATATTATGTAGGGTAAACGCTGTTATCTAGCTTCATAGCATTCGTGTAATGGTCTCAACCTGGTCTGCCATCTATTCGTGGTCTGATCCACATAGGAGTATAGATGACAAAGAAAATAATAAATGCGGACACCCACAGCCAACCCGAGAACTGAATAAAAAACAGATAAAGATGAGGCATAAACATTGGCATAATGACTCTGGTTATAGCTGCAATGTTGATTAAAATAAATGCTAACGTCATCCAGCTACTTAATACCATTTCTCGACCTGTATGCCCGATACTAACGCGAGCCATCATACCGAGAGTCATAATGCCGATACCACCGACAGTAAAAGCATGAAAAGCGAATAAACTTTCATTGATATCAAAAATCACCCAGCCTTTGATCACAAATCCAAACACGATCCAGAGATACGCAATCTGTAATATCCAGACAAGCGGTACCTGCCAGATTTTATTTGAGTACCAACCTGCAACTCGAATGAAGTTAGTAACAGCAGCAAACATCGCTAGATAGCCAATTATTACACTATCCGAAAAAAATACTTCTCCTAGCACCATTAAAATCACACTAAGAGATGATAAACGCTCTATCCAAACCCACGTTTTTGTCGTTACACCAACTACCCCACGTTCGGTAAAAAAGGGGATAACGCGACCACCCATAATAACGATTAACAATATAACCAGATAAATCATTAATCGACTTCCGAGCACAATAGAAATATCAATCATACCTAGCGCACTTAAATGAACCATTAAGTTGGCGGCTGCCATGGTGAGTAAAAGAGGAACAAATACAAAGTTCGACCACTGCTTTACTTTAAAAACGGGTATGGCAATTAAAAGCGCGACTAAAGGTAAAAAGGCAAGATCAACTGTAGCGATAATCCAATGGGGAAGTTCAGGTATAAATGGCGCAAAACGACCTAACAAGAAGACAACCGATAATAATACCAGTTGTTTGCCATTGATCATTTTCATACCGGTCCAGTTACCTGCGGCGGTTAACAAAAAACCTGCAATCACTGCAACGGCATAACCAAATAACATTTCATGAGCATGCCAACCTGCGGGCGTGTAGTATCCTGAAATAGTTATTTTTCCAGATAACTCATAAAGCCATAAAACAATAAGTGCAAAAGATGAAAAAGCGGCGAAGAGAAAAAATGGGCGGAAGCCTAGAGCAAAAAGCGCAAAAGATTTTTCATTCCCTTTCTCTTTAGGATCTTCAATATTCATAACCATTCGTATTTCCTTTTATTTTTTCTTCAGTTTATTAGCAATAAGAATTAATTCTTTTGCCTGTTCAATCAAAGTATTGAGGGCTTTAATGATTTCATCAGGGACTTTAAAGTATTTTCTAACATTAACTATTCGCCACCTCAAGTTCTTCACTTACGTCGAGCCAGTCCATTTCAACCTGTTTTAAGTTGTTATCAACCTGCCCTTGCTCTTCTAATAATAATTTTAAAGTCTCTTTATTATCATTACTGTAAATATCATTATCTGCTAATTTTTCTTCCAGTGATTCTTTACTTAAAGTTAACGCTTCCATTTGTTTTTCAAGTTTTTTTAACTTGTTTTGTAATGGTCTAAGTAGTTTTCTTTTTTCAGCAGAATTTTGTCTTGCTTGTTTTTTATTGGGCTCATCATTATTACTCGTTTTTTTAACCGTGGCCGTGCCAGCAACCTCTTTGGCTTGTTGACTTAACCATTGACGATAATCATCCAGACTACCATCAAATTCTACAACACGCCCATTTGCAACCAGTAGAAAATTATCAGTAACCGTTCTAAGTAAATGACGATCGTGCGAAACAATAATCATTGCACCTTCAAACTCTTGCATCGCAACAGTTAATGCATGACGCATTTCTAAATCCAGATGATTGGTAGGTTCATCCAGCAATAACAGGTTTGGCTTTTGATAAACTACCAATGCTAAGACTAAACGTGCTTTTTCACCACCGGATAATGGAGCAACAGGATCCATCGCCATATCATTATTAAAAGCAAAACCACCCAGGTATTTACGCAAATCACTTTCTGTTGCTTTTGGATCAATACGCTGTAAATGCAGTAAAGGGCTTGCTTCAAAATCAAGCTGTTCAAGTTGATGTTGAGCAAAGTATCCAATATTCAGTTCTTTTGCC
>JAGLTQ010000062.1 GCA_023135195.1 Gammaproteobacteria bacterium
GTTGATTTGCCGGCACCATTATGTCCAAGTAAACCAATGCGATCTCCGGGATGTATAGTTAATTTAACTTTTGATAATAGTGGCTGTTCATTATAGCCGATCGCAGCATCAATCACTGTAACCAGCGGGTTTGGCATTTTATCCGCCTGACGAAATTTAAAGTTAAACGGCGAATCGACATGGGCGGGGGCAATTAATTCCATTCGTTCCAGTGCTTTAACTCTACTTTGAGCTTGTTTAGCTTTAGTTGCTTTTGCCTTAAAGCGTTCCACAAACTTTTGCATGTGTTGCACTTCACGCTGTTGTTTCTCATAAGATGATTGTTGCGTGGCTAAATATTCTGCACGGCGAATTTCAAATGCAGAATAGTTACCGCTATACAAAGTGATTTCCTGATGCTCAATGTGTGCGATTTGATCGGCAACGTTATCAAGGAAGTCACGGTCATGCGAAATTAATAACAACGTGCCTTTGTAATTCTTTAACCATGTTTCCAGCCAAATGACCGCATCCAGATCCAGATGATTTGTGGGCTCATCCAGCAAAAGAATATCTGAGCGACACATTAACGCCTGTGCAAGGTTTAAGCGCATACGCCAGCCACCTGAAAACTGCTTAACCGCGGTGTATTCCTGCTCGGTTGTAAAACCCAGGCCACTCAATAAAGTCGCTGCACGGCTATTTGCAGAATAACCATCAATCGATTCCATCTCGGAATAAAGATGTGCCAGTACCTCACCGTGATTATTTTCTTCTGCTTTTTTGATATCTTGTTCAAGCTTTCGTAACTGTACATCGCCATCCAGAACATACTCAATCGCAGTGTTCTCAAGTGCAGGAGTTTCTTGTGCGACGTGAGCCATAATCATCTTTTTAGGTATCGAGATATCCCCCGCATCGGCATGCAGATGACCGAGTATTAAAGCAAATACACTCGATTTTCCAACGCCATTACTACCAGTAATACCCACCTTTTGGCCAGTATGAATGGTTAAATTAACGTCATGAAGCAGCTCGCGAGGACCGCGGCGCAGGGATAAATCAGTAAACTTGAGCATGTCTGAAGTTTACCAGATTTAAGACTAAGTTTTAGCAGGAATAAACACTTAAACGGGTAGGATGGATCAAGGAATAAAGTGACGGATCCATCATTTTTCTAAATAAACCAGGCAGATCATTCCCGCGCGTTCTTAGTGGGAATTCATATTTAAACAGGCTAGATTCCCGCCAAGAGCGCGCGGGAATGACGGTATATTAAATATAATGAACTCCTTTGGAGTTCTTGGGAAAACGCGTAGCGGTTCTACAGTGCTCCTTGAACCAACCTACATCGCTTAATAATATCCGGCCCCCTTACTCTGTCATTGCAAGTACAATGACAAAAAACATCAAAAACCAAATTCACCAATCCATTTATCTTTCTTGAAATCAATTTTTAACCAATGCGGGACAAAAGCTTCTGGTTTTTGGATAGGGAAATCTTCCAATGGCGGCTCATCACCTTCGTAATCTATGCCACAACTTTTGGTCATGACGGGACGAAATCGTACGGAGAGCTGATCAACCACGTTGACTAAATCGCCCTCCATATTTTCTTTAAAACGGACTTGCTTGCGGATCAAACAACTAAAATACAATTCCATCTCGGCGACAAGAGGGTTGTCACGACGAGACAATGCTTTAACCGCGGTATTGCTTAATGAAACAGTTACTTTTTTACCAAAAATATCTATCTGCTTTTCCATCTACAGCCGCCCCTTTTAGAATTTAATTTTCTGATATTTCTTTAGTTGCTTATTCGTATATAAAGTTCCACGCCAGATTATTCCACCACGTAATATGCACATCATCCCGGACCATAACATCATCAATGAAATGATAATCTGACCAACAGGAATAAATAAGCCAACACTCATTCCGTTATCTGAACTTGCTTTTAACGTCAGCATCATTACCGGAATCCATAACAATGTCACTAAGGCCAGTATATCTAACCATGCTGGCGTTGCTGTTGCCAATACAACAAAAGGTGCAAAAACAAATAACCAAAGTATTCCCACTAACAATAACAAGCGTGTTATTTGGTAATGAGCACCAGCCCCAAAGAGATTTTTTTCCAAACCAACAAACATTGCAGGAATTGAAGGGTACCAGGAAACGGACAATAGCTTCTGCGCCATAGCAAATGCACTTTTTCCACCTGCACGTTTAATGAGTAAGCCCATACCCACATCGTCTGCAACTTCCATACGAAGCCATTTAATGCCTTTTGATTTATCCAGTATGGATTTCTTAACCAGGTTAAATGCACCCACGCCGATAAAGGCTTGTGTATCCGCTTTTTCTAATTCATGTACACGCGTGGTGTATAAAAACATTAAGCCAAAGGTACGAATAACAACTTCTAACCAATAACTCGAAGTAATAACCGCCGGCAACAATGCAAGATGATCCGCATTTTTATGTAAGACATATGCAACTGCTTTTTTTAGCGCACCGGGTTGAAAGTTAATATCTGCATCGGTGAATAATACCCACTCTCCATCTACTTCTTTTAAAGCAACAGATTGTGCATGCACTTTACCTAACCAGTTTTCAGGCAACTCTTTAATATGAATGGATACGATTCTTTCATCTACCGCAAGCTTGTCGACAATATCACCCGTCTTATCATTTGATCTGTCATTAACCAATATAATTTTTAAATTCGGATAATCCTGTAAGAGTAAACTTTGAACGGCTTCTTCAATTCCTTCTTCTTCATTACAAGCCGCAACAACAATATTTAAGGCAGGCCATTCATCTGGTTCAATAATATCAATGTTACCTAACTCTTTCAGGGTAAATATGGTTTTAATAATTACGCCATACATATACCACCATGCAAGACAAAATATCACCCCATAAATGACTATCATATTTTCCATTTTCAACCTTCAGATAAATAATAAATTCATAGCATCTAAACAAATTCTTATCTATTATAGACACAGAATATACAGAAACAGGTATTAACCATGTCAAAAAACTTAGTAATCTCAGCATTAGGTAACGATAAAGCCGGAATCGTTAACGCATTATCAAAAGCAATTCTCGATCAAGGCGGGAATATTTCAGAAAGCCGAATGACCGTTTTAGGTGGTGAGTTCGCTATGATGTTACTGGTAACCGGCACACAGAAATGCATTGACAATATAATATCTAAACTTGAAAAAACGGGTCAGAATTTAAACTTAACCTTAATTGCAAAAGAAACCCAAACTCAAGAATCAAATCAAAAACGCCTACCATACCAAATAACTGTCGTAGCAATGGATCACCCGGGCATTGTTCATAATATTTCAGATTTTCTATCAAGCCGTAATTTAAATATAGAAGAAATTGAAACCAATACCTATCCTGCAGCACATACAGGTACGCCAATGTTTTCATTGGATATGTCCATCAGCATTCCTGCCGATAGTTCAGTTCGCGAATTAAGAGACGAGTTTATTGTTTTTTGTGATGACTTAAATTTGGATGCAAGTTTAGAAAGTAAGCGTTGATTAAAATAAAAAAAATTAATGACTGCTATCGATAGTTAGTTCAACGTTTTTAATAACTGGCAAAATAAAGTGTTGCGAGGAACGAGTGGCACTTTATTTTGTCCATGTTAATTTTGTTGTTAGGCAATTTCAGCATCAATTTCAAACTCATAAATACAACCATCTTCTTTATTCCATTTTTTGTCATCCCAAACGCCAATAAAACTAACCTTTTTTCCTCGAAAATTATTTAGTTTCCCTGTTACCGTTGCCTTATAAAGTACTTCTTCAGATTCGATCTGTTTTTCGCTAAAACGCGCAGCTTCTTTAATTGTATCCGGATAAATCCATACACCATCTTGCATTTGTTTTTCGTTTGTAACACTTAATGATATTCTGCCTTGAAACGATTCATCATCGTGCACTCCTTTAAATAGGATGTTAATTGAATTATTATTTAAGACGCAGGTGGTTATTTTTGCTTCTAAATCGTCACATTCTTCATCTTTTAATCCTGACCAATATGCATCCATTTTAATTCCTCTATTTTATTTGCCTAACGAGACTGTAGAAAAAGCCATAAACAGGTACTTTATGGAACCTAAATCAAAATTGTAAAAATATCGACTCATATATAAAAGTAATGTTTAAATCCAATGACGTTGTAAATGCGAAACAAACAACAAAATTTATATTCGTGTTCAGGGTAAATAATTTTAAGCGTTTATATCGTCTCACATTTTAGTTGCATGTCAACTTAGGGTTTTTCTACAGCTTCAACGCTGCGATAAGAGGCAGGCGGAGCTGTCCTGTGGAAAGCGCGTTTTTTGCGCTTGTAACGAACTTGATTGCCTTATGCATTTATGTTCTCAGTCAGTTTGATCTCTAGATATTTGTTAATGTCTGAAACTTTACAGCGCATTGTAATATCACTGATATCACCAATATCTAATGAGATTGCTTTTTTTCCTTCAATACCAGTATCGATTGCAAAGCGATATTCTTTTTGATATTTATATTCATCTCGCTTTTTAAATATCGATTCATTTTCTGTGAAAGAACCATTAAATTTATCTGGATCGTAATATTCAACTAAGCCAGCCGTTAGCCCATAATTATTTTCTTTAGCAGAGATTTTTATACGCTCAATAAATTGATTAACCCTCGTTACCAATACAGCGTACTCACCAAGGTTTTGACATTCTTCAGGAAGTTCTAGCTGCTTTTTAAAAGCAGCTAGCGTCTCTTCAGAGACTCCGTCGAATTCGCCACTATGAGCAGCATAAATACAAAATACATTAAGATGTCCGTGCCAGTTCATCTGAGTTGAAACCGGCCCAGCTAGTTCGGTTATAACTCGGCCATTTATTTCAATATTAACTTGATCTGGTTGATGCCAGCTAACAACTCCCTCATGCTTATCTCCTCGATTTGCACTTTCTCCTTCTTCTAGCTTGCGAAAATAAGACAGCCTGTTTACGAACAACTTTCCTTTGATAAAGTCCTCCGCATACTTTTCATCATCGAAGACTTTTACAAAGAAAAACATTGTCTTGCTCATTGTGATTCCCTATTGTGCATAACGTTTTGTATCCGCTGGAGCTGCTTGTTAGCTTTTTTCATTGAAGTAATCCAAATGTTTTTTGTTTAACTGGCCGGTAATACTTCCATAATCAGGGTAATCTTCCTCGTCAATTTGAGCTGGTATACCATGAGCTTGATTACTCATTATTTCCCAGTTTTCTTCGCAGTCCATTTTAGAGTCGTCAACGATATTTAGTAAAAATACAAAACTATACCAGCCATATTTGATATTTTCATGCACGAATGGAAATCGCAGCGCATCTACGTTAGTTAAGCCTTTTCTATCAGGAGCATGTACAGTTGGAATTCTTATTTTTTTATATATATTGTTGAGATAATTATCAAAATACCCTAGCTCTTTACTACTTGCACCGTTACTTTTTAGAAACTTTGTCCATTTGCTCTTGAATGAGCCACTGGCGTTAGAGCCAAGAACATCATTGATGTCCGCCTCCATCATCGCTTGAAAGTATATAGCTGTATCAATACAGTGCTCTGCCTCTTTTCTTCGAAGTGAAGTGAACTGAGATGCCCTGCGAAGTGGAAAGCATTAATTGGATCTACGCTACCAACATCAATGTCACAGACAGTATTTTTTAGTGATTCTCTCTCAATATCATGATCTTCTTTAAAATCATAATTAAATCTGCTTATTCCATTTTCAGAGAGCGCAACAGATATTGGAACTTTGTAAATACGATATGCTCTGAATAAGTTACTCAATGCTTTGTGCCCTAAATAATGAGCTATATCGTAATTTGATAAATCCATAATCCTCCCCTGATAAAGCTAACTTGTTGATAGGAATCCTTTAAATGCTTCCTATTATTTATAATATATACCCCTAAATGCTCCCTAATACGATATTAAGGGGTAAAGGGAGCATTTTATTATGTATTGCTAATATAGATTAGTCGCTGGTTTAATGCCTCATTTCGCCCAAAAACTGACAATCTGCCTGTAATAAGGTCTCAATTATTCAGGAACAAGTCCACTTTAGGCTTCAGTTTATGTTTTTATCCGGAAATACAGACTTTGGTCACGTAAAACAGCGGGCTAGGCTAAAACCATTGATTTCATTGAAAAATACCCAGTTATAAACAATATTTTATATAGATATATATATCCTATTAGATTTCTGCTTCAAAAGATGTAATATGGTGGGTTATTGGCATAGCTTCTAACTGCAATTTCTGTAGTGGCTGTCACTATTTACTAAAAAGGTTACATTTATGAGCGGACACGGACCATCAACCAGACCAAAAGTTCCTGAAGGAAAATCACGCTTTCTAACAACTACCCAGAAGGCTATTACAGAAGGCGCATTTCATGTGGGCTATGACACCACTTGGGAGTCATTCCAGAAAGAAGTTAAGTATACGACGCCTAAAGCGCCTTAAATCATTCCGTCGCACGTCCAAAAGGTCGTGCGACTAAATGATCTTAACTTAAGGCTACGGTACATTCGCCTTTGGGGGCATTTGGTACTTCGCCCCTCCCCAATTAGAGACTTTTGCACAAAAGATTCTCTTAATTCATCCATTTCTTCAAAATCTCATCAAACTCAGGGTTGGCACCAACCTGTAGAATAAAAGACTTAATTGGTAGTCAAACATTTTGATGACGAAGCAAAATCACCAATTCCCCATATTTTTGGGATGACTCTTCAGACGGATTACAATACCGAAGTTTTCATTAGATATGATAATAAGTGTTCCTGCTGACAGTTCAGTGTGAACATTACGTGATGACTTAAATCTGGACGCAAGTTCAGAGAGTAAGCATTAAATAAAAAAGCCGACTAACACCATAATAGCAATTATGGTTTTAACTTATTTTAAACTGACTAATAAGTTGCTGAAGATCACTCGCTAATTTGGCCAATTCATTTGCAGCTATTGTTGTTTGTTCAGAACCACTTGCCGTTTGATCAGATACATGGCTAATATTAATAATATTACGATTCATTTCATCAGCCGTTGTTCTTTGTTCTTCTGCTGCACTTGCAATATGTGTATTCATTTCATTTATCGTTGTAACAGCACGTGTAATAGATTCTAAAGACTCAGCAGCTTTATTAGCTTGCTCTTCTCCTGCTTTAGCCTGAAGCAGCCCTTTTTCCATAACTTCAACCGCATCTTTTGAACCACTTTGAAGTTTAGTAATCATATCTTCAATTTCCTGCGTTGATTCCTGCGTTCGGCTTGCAAGTGTTCTTACCTCATCTGCCACAACCGCAAATCCACGACCTTGCTCACCCGCACGTGCCGCTTCAATTGCGGCATTAAGTGCCAGTAAATTAGTTTGTTCGGCAATGTTTTTTATGACATCAAGAATTGTCCCTATGTTCTCACTATCTTTTTCAAGCTGATGAATAACATTAGATGCATTTTCAACGTCAGCAGCTAATTGAGCAATGCCGTTAGCAGTGTTCTTAACAATCAAACGACCACTCTGCGCTTCATTGTTTGCGCTGTTCGCAGCACCGGCTGCTGATTCTGCACTATTGGCAACTTCTTGCACGGTAGCAGACATTTCATTCATTGCTGTTGCAACCATATCGGTTTCTGAGCGTTGTCGCATTATGTTGTTTGTGCTCTCCTGGGCAACCGAAGAAACTTCTTCAGATGCAGCTGCTAATTGTGAACTGGAACTTATAATTTGTTGAACTAAAGCCTCAAACTTTTCTATCATATTATTAAATGAATTTGCCATATCACCAATTTCATCTTTTGATTTTATCTCACTACGTAATGTTAGATCGCTATTAGTTTCAACGTTCTTCATTGTCGTATCAAGTTGTTTAATTGACAGTAAAATCCCCCGAAGAACAACAGCAATAAATCCAACAATTAATACTGCAAGAAAAAGCGCACTTAGTGAAGAAAGTAATATAATACTCGATGTTTTATTATCGATTATTGTTGTTAAATTCTCACTCAATGTTTTTAATATCGTTTCTGTTTTATGTACTGTGGTACGCATTTCCCCACGCAAGCCACTTTTACTGGTTAACCCTTTGACTTGATAGCTTTTTACCAGGGCAACAAAATCTATTTTATATTTATCCAAATATTTATTAATAGATTCTTTATGGCTTTGTGAATGTAAACTATTCGCTAATGTGGACTTAATAACAGAAAAATCTTTGTTAAACTTATTTAAATATTTTAAATC
>JAGLTQ010000063.1 GCA_023135195.1 Gammaproteobacteria bacterium
CGTTAGTGAATAGTATTTAGCGAAAGCAAAGAGTGAATAGTCGTTAGTGAATAGTATTTAGTGAAAGCAAAGAGTGAATAGTCGTTAGTGAATAGTATTTAGTGAAAGCAAAAACGACTAAATACCAGCAACTAGCGACTAACAACTAACGACTAACGACTAACGACTAATTAATATGGCCTTGTTACAAATCAGCGAACCTGGAGAATCTACTAACCCTCACGAACATCGTTTGGCCGCGGGGATTGATTTAGGTACAACAAATTCTTTGATTGCTTCCGTTAAAAGTGGTTTGGCTGAAATGCTTGCAGATGAGCAAGGTGAGCATACTTTACCTTCTGTTGTGCGTTATACCGAAAATGGAATTATTATCGGTGCAAGCGCAAAGTCAGCTGCTGCAGAAGATCCTCTAAATACGATCAGTTCCGTAAAACGTTATATGGGGCGAGGTCTAAATGATATTAAAGAATTAGGTGGACGTCGGCCCTATGAATTTGTTGATACAGATTCAGCAGTGCCTCGCATTCATACCGTTACAGGTGATGTCAGTCCGGTAGAAGTTTCAGCAGAGATTTTAAAATCACTAAAACACCGAGCCGAAAAATCGTTAGGTGATAGCTTAACCGGTGTGGTTATTACCGTTCCCGCTTATTTTGATGATGCTCAACGTCAAGCGACTAAAGATGCAGGCAAATTAGCTGGACTTAATGTATTACGTTTATTAAATGAGCCTACCGCTGCAGCTGTTGCTTATGGATTAGATAAAAAAACAGAAGGTATTATTGCTGTTTATGATCTTGGTGGTGGAACCTTTGATATTTCAATTTTACGCTTAAATAAAGGCGTTTTTGAAGTAATGGCTACAGCCGGTGATACTGCACTTGGTGGTGATGATTTTGACTATGCTATTGCCAAATGGATTATGCAAGAGGCAAACATTCAGGATGACACCAGCCATCACCAAATGCGCCGCTTAATGCGTGATGCCTGTGCTGCGAAAGAAATATTATCAAATTCTGATGTCGCCAAGTTAAATATCGAACTGGATGATGGTTCTAACTGGAGTGGTTCATTAACACTCAAAAAATTTATTGAACTTGTTGCGCCTTTAATTCAAAAAACGTTATTACCTTGTCGACGTGCGTTACGTGATGCTGGTGTTGACGCAGCTGAAGTACAATCGGTTGTCATGGTAGGAGGTTCAACTCGTGTGCCTGAAGTGCGAGCGAAAGTAGGGACGTTTTTTGAGCAAGAACCCTTAACAGATATTAACCCTGATACTGTTGTTGCCATGGGTGCAGCCATTCAGGCTGATATTTTAGTGGGCAATAAACCCGATGATGATTTGTTATTACTCGATGTTATCCCTTTGTCACTTGGCCTTGAAACAATGGGTGGCTTGGTAGAGAAGGTTATTTCTCGTAACACCACTATTCCTGTTGCACGTGCTCAGGATTTTACGACCTTTAAAGATGGCCAAACGGCGATGTCGATTCATGCTTTACAGGGTGAACGAGAATTAGTGAGTGACTGTCGTTCACTTGGCCGCTTCACCTTACATGAAATTCCGGCAATGGTTGCAGGTGCTGCACGTATTCGGGTTACTTTCCAGGTTGATGCAGATGGCTTGTTATCCATTTCTGCGCGTGAAGAAACGACAGGTGTTGAAAGTGGTATTGAAGTAAAACCATCGTATGGTTTAACCGATACCGAAATCGAAACCATGTTACGTGATTCGATTGAACATGCCGAAGATGATGTTGCGGCACGTATGTTACGTGAGCAACAAGTTGAAGCAGAGCGTGTTTTAGAAGCTTTGCAAGCAGCTTTAGCCGATGACGGTGAGTTGTTAAACACGGAAGAACGTAAACCAATTGATTTGGCGGCTCAAAAATTACAGGAGCTCAGTAAAGGTAATGAGTTGCGTGCCATTAAAGACGCAATTGCTGAACTTGATAATGCAGCAACAGAATTTGTTGCTAGACGTATGGATGGCAATATCAAAAAAGCGTTAGCTGGCCATAATGTAAACGAATTTTAATTAAATAACGAAAGACAAAAATGATGACTAAATTAATTTTTCTCCCGCATGAAGAACTTTGCCCGGATGGTGCGGTGCTTGAAGTCGAGCCTGGTGTAACAATATGTGATGCGATGCTTGATAATGATATTCATATTGAGCATTCGTGTGAAAAGTCCTGCGCTTGTACAACTTGCCATGTTTATATCCGAGAAGGATTTGATGAGTTGGAAGAATCCACCGAATTAGAAGACGATTTACTGGATAAAGCCTGGGGTCTGGAGCCAGATTCACGCTTGAGTTGTCAGGCTCAGGTTGGTGATAAAGATCTGGTGATAGAAATCCCGAAATATACCATTAACATGGTGTCTGAAAATCACTAAATAGGAGAGGTGTTGTTATGTCTCTGAAGTGGACAGATAGTTTAGATATTGCGATTGAGCTGGATGAAGCTCACCCTGACGTGGATCCTCAATGGGTTCGATTTACTGATTTGCATGAATGGATCTGTAAACTGGAAAATTTTGATGATGATCCACAAAAATCAGGTGAGAAAATCCTTGAGGCCATTCAGTTAGCCTGGATAGATGAAAAAGACTAGAAACTACAGAATATAGGTTCGAATTTATTCGAACGCGTTGCCAAAATTCAATATCATGTTGATTTTTTACTACGATAAGATTTAATTTTTCATTATGTGCTTTTTCTAAGGATATTCTGTTGAATATCCTCAAAAATAACGTAGTTTTGATTGCTTGAAAC
>JAGLTQ010000064.1 GCA_023135195.1 Gammaproteobacteria bacterium
TTGAGACGTAAACCCGCGTATTTCCGCGGGTTTATGCTATTTTGAAAAGCTAAAAGATCTAAATTACCGGAGTAATACATGCCCCTGGAACGTACCATTTCAATTATTAAACCTGATGCAGTTGCCAGGAATGTCATTGGTGAAATATACAGCCGTTTTGAAAAAGCAGGTTTAAAAATTATTGCATCAAAAATGATGCAGTTGAGCGAAGAAAAAGCCGGTGAATTTTATGCTGTACATAAAGAGCGTCCATTTTATGGTGAACTTGTTGCCTTCATGACTTCGGGTCCGGTTATGGTGCAAATTTTGGAAGGTGAAGATGCGATTGCTAAAAATCGTGAAGTAATGGGAGCAACAAATCCTAAAGAAGCGGCGGCAGGGACAATTCGTGCAGACTTTGCGGAATCTATTGATGAAAATGCAGTGCATGGTTCAGATGGTTCTGATACGGCTAAAGCGGAGATGGCTTTTTTCTTTTCAGATGATGAAATTTGTCCACGGCTGCGTTAAATTAAAATCAAGGTTAATAGGAATTAAAATTAAATTCTAATGGAAGTTAAATTGCACATGCATGAAAAGGTGAACTTGCTGAATTTTGATCTGCAAGGATTAAAAACCTATTTCTCCGAGATAGGCGAGAAGCCTTTTCGTGCTGCGCAAATATTAAAATGGATTTATCAGTTTGGTATTGATGATTTCAATGCTATGAGCAATCTCAGTAAATCATTACGCGAAAAGTTAACGGCTGAAGCCGAGATCAAGTTACCAGAAATTGTTACAGAACAACATTCTGACGATGGCACGATTAAATGGTTGTTACGTCTGGATAGTGGTAACAGTATTGAAACTGTTTTTATTCCTGAAGGTTCACGTGGAACTCTATGTATATCATCTCAAGTGGGTTGTGCGCTGGAATGCAGTTTTTGTTCAACAGCCAAACAGGGATTTAACCGTAACCTGACAGCGGCAGAAATCATTTCACAAGTTGTTATTGCTAATCGCGCGCTTAAATGTATTCCGCGAAATGAACGTGTTATTTCAAATATTGTATTTATGGGCATGGGTGAACCGTTGCTGAATTTTGATAACGTAGTTACTGCCATTAATATTATGCTTGAAGATAATGCTTATGGTTTATCTAAACGTCGAGTCACCTTAAGTACCTCTGGTGTTATACCTGCCTTAGATAGACTTAAAGAAGTGACTGATGTCAGTCTTGCCTTATCATTACATGCACCTAATGATGAGTTACGTAATGAACTGGTGCCAATAAATCGTAAATATCCAATTAAAGAATTACTTGCTGCATGTAAGCATTACATCTCGGGAGAAACAAAACGTAAAATCACAGTTGAATATGTTTTGTTAGATGGGGTGAATGATAAACCGGAACATGCTCGTGAATTAGTAAAATTACTGAAAGATCTACCATGCAAAATTAATCTTATCCCTTTTAATCCTTTTCCAAATAGTGGCTATAAGACTTCTTCGGTTGAAGCAATTGAACGTTTCAGGAATATAGTAGTAAAGGGTGGTTTACTAACGACGACACGAAAAACACGCGGTGAAGATATTGATGCTGCTTGTGGTCAGTTAGCAGGTAAGGTGATGGATAAAACAAAACGCAGTGCACGTCGTCAGGAAAAAGAAGGTATCTCGTCAGGGAGAGCGGTATGAGAATAATGTTTAAGATAACAGGTTTATTAATTTTACTTGTTGTTTCGGGTTGTGCTTCAAAAATAGAACGTGAAGGTGTTGATTATAAAAAAGCATCCATTGCAAATGAGGAACTCGGCGTTGCATATTTAGCGCGTGGTAAAAATAAAGTGGCAATGAACAAACTTAAGAAGGCACTTGAGTTTGATGATGAAAATGGTAATGCGCATCACTATATTGCAGAGTTGTATCGTCGGCTGGGACAAAATCATTTAGCGAAGGCCCATTTTGAGGAGGCCATGAATATTAATGAAGAAAATTCATCGCTTAAAAATAATTATGGAATCTTTTTATGTGGTACAGGTTCGTATGAAAAAGGTTTAGCTCTGTTTAATAAAGTACTTGCTGATCCACTTTATGAAGATAAAGGTCAGGCTTATGAGAATATGGGTTTGTGTGTAGAAAAGCAGGGCAACATTCAAACGGCAGAAAAGTATTATATAACTGCTTTAAAGTTTAACTGGAAATTACCTTCTGCTCTTTTAGGATTAGCTCAAATCTCATTTGATAAAAGAAATATTAAAGCCTCTACTGAGTATTTAAAGCGACATCATAAAATTGCGCGGCGTACATCTCAAAGTATCTGGCTGGAGCTTCTGATAGCACGAAAAAAAGGATTCAAAGGTAAGGTTGGCAGTCTTGCTCTCAAGTTGAAATCATATTTTCCTGATTCAAAAGAAACGCGACTCTTGAAAAAATTAAAATTACGTTAAAATAAAAAAGAATAAATTATAGTGTCTAAGTCAATACAATCCATACGCGGAATGAACGATATATTGCCGGAGCAAACTCCCTACTGGCAATATATTGAAAATAGTTTTCGCCAGTTAATGCGGTCATACGGTTATCAAGAGATAAGAATGCCTATCGTTGAAAATACGGCATTATTTAAACGTTCTATTGGTGAAGTGACCGATATAGTTGAAAAAGAAATGTACACCTTTGAAGACCGTAACGGCGATAGCTTAACGCTACGTCCGGAAGGTACTGCGAGTTGTGTGCGTGCAGCAATGCAACATGGCTTGTTACACAATCAAATACAACGTTTATGGTATACCGGCCCTATGTTCAGGCATGAACGTCCACAGAAGGGGCGTTATCGTCAATTTCACCAGTTTGGCGTTGAGACTTTTGGGCTTGCAGGGCCCGATATTGATGCGGAACTGATATTAATGTCAAATCGTTTTTGGCAACACCTTGGCATGAGTGATGACGTCACTCTTGAGTTAAATTCACTCGGTTCATCTGCCGCTCGTCAGGAATACAAAGAAGTATTGGTAAAATATTTTGAAGCTCTCCAGTCAGATCTAGATGAAGATAGTCAACGTCGTTTACACACAAATCCATTACGTATTCTGGACAGTAAAAATCCTGCAATGCAAAAGTTAAATGAGAATGCACCTAAACTAATTGATCACCTTGATGATGAATCAAAACAGGATTTTGAAACTTTATGTAAAACACTTGATGATGCAGGGGTGGCGTATAAGATCAATCCCCGGTTAGTTCGTGGCCTGGATTATTATAGCAAAACAGTATTTGAATGGGTGACCGATAAATTAGGTGCGCAAGGAACGATTTGTGCCGGTGGCCGTTTTGATGGCCTGGTAGAACAATTAGGTGGTAAAGCTACTCCCGCAATTGGATTTGCATTGGGGATTGAGCGTTTGATTGAGCTTTTAGATATTCCAGAAGAAGTTAAACGTGAAAGTAAGCTGGATGTTTATTTTGTTTTAGTGGGTGATGCTGCTCTATCAAAAGGCATGCCGTTAGCAGAAGGTTGGCGTAATGATGTTCCTGGATTAAAATTACAGGTAAATTGTGGCGCGGGAAGTATCAAAAGCCAAATGAAAAAAGCAGATAAAAGTGGTGCCAATATCGCTTTTTTATTAGGCGATGATGAATTAGAAGAAAATGTGCTAACGGTAAAATATCTGCGAGAAAAGAAAGACCAGGAAGTAATTGAGATTGATAAAGTTGCCGATTATCTGAAGAAAAATATATAAGTTTATTACACGAAAATTATTTTATTATTTGGAGTAACGAAGTGGACGTTTATAATACTGAAGAAGAACAGGTTCAGGCGATAAAACAGTGGTGGAAGGATAACGCTACGTCACTAATTGCAGGTATTGTTATTGGGGGTTTAGTCTTAGGCGGGTATAAATACTGGACTGAGAGCAAACAAAATCAGGCGCAACAAGCATCTGTTCTTTATAGTGATGTCTTATCTTCAAACAAAGATAAAGTTAAAATTACTGAAACATTAAAATCAGATTATTCAAGCACACCATATGCGGCTTTAGCTGCATTATTAATCGCTAAAGATAATGTTGTTGCTAACGAAGTTGATAATGCGATTTCACAATTAAAATGGGTAGTTGATAATAGTAATGACAGCGGTATGCAACACATAGCTCAACAGCGTCTAGCTCGACTATATTTGTCACAAAATAATATTGAAGCTGCGGACACCTTAATCAAGGGTGTGAAGGCTGAAGGATTCTCTGCTACTTATAACGAATTGCGTGGTGATATTAATCTAGCTAAAAAACTGCCTGTACAAGCAAAAGAAAATTACCGTCTTGCGTTAGAATCACTGCCTCAGGGTGATCAACGCTATGCCATTATTAAAATGAAGCTTGATGATTTAACACAAGCAAAGAGCAGAATTAAATCTTCTGAGGTTAATGAAAAGTGAGATTTGTTTCTATAGCTACTGCTTTTCTGGTTTTAGTGGGGTGCGGCAGTTCACCGTCACCCGTATTGCCTCCTGTTGAGTTAACACCCTTAGATAATAAAATTAATATTTCTCGCTTGTGGAAATTTACCGCAGGTCAGGGTGTAAGTGATTTTTATTTAAGGCTTAAGCCCGTTTTTAAGAATAATACCGGTTATATTGTTGATTATACTGGGCACCTTCAAGCGTTTACGGTTGATACTGGAAAAATAATCTGGGAAACAGATTTAAACATGCCTGCATCGGGTGGCTTAACATTAGAAAATGGAACGTTGTTCTTAGGCAATAGTAAAGGTGAAGTTGTTGCCATAGATGTAGCTAAAAAAGATGAGCAAAATGGAAAAATATTGTGGCGTACACAATTAAGTAGTGAGATTTTATCTCGCCCTGCTATCGCTAAGGGTGTGCTTGTTGTCAAAACAATTGATGGTAGAGTTTATGGTTTAAATGCATCCACTGGCAATCAGTCCTGGGTTTATGATCGCTCAGTTCCCCACTTAACATTACGCGGAAATAGCTCACCTCTAATTATAAACGATATTGTTATTACTGCATCAGATAGCGGAAAACTCACAGCGCTAAGCTTAAGACAAGGAAAGTTGTTGTGGGAAACAACCATTGCTGTTGCTAAAGGAAGAAATCAACTCGAACGTGTTATTGATATGGATATTGATCCCATCGTTATTGATGATGTGATTTACATTGCCGGTTATCAGGGACGTATTGCAGCAGTCAAAATGGGATCCGGTCAACTTATCTGGAGTCGAGATTTTTCATCTTATTCTGGTCTTTATGTTGATGCATTTCGTGTATATATCACTGATGCAAATGGGCAGGTTTGGGCGTTAAACCGCTACAATGGTTCGACATTATGGCGTCAAAACAAACTTTTACGCCGACAATTAACCGCTCCTCAGGCTTATGACAACTATATTGTTGTTGGTGATTACGATGGCTATTTGCACTGGATAACACGTGAAGGTGGAAAGATAATTGCCCGAAAACAGATTAATGCAAGCGATATGGTGCTCACGGATGAAGAACAAGATAAAGAATCAGATCTACTATACAGTAAATGGAATAACATTCTTGTTCGTCCTTTATTAATTAATGACACTTTGCTTTCATTGGATCGTGTTGGTCATCTGGAAGCATTCAAAATTGAGAAGAACTAAACAAGCATGAAACCCGTAATTGCATTAGTTGGACGTCCAAATGTCGGTAAGTCAACATTATTTAATCGTTTGACTCGAAGCCGTGATGCTCTGGTTGTTGATCAGCCCGGAATGACGCGTGATCGAAAATACGGTGATGGTAAACTAGGTGATATTCCTTATATTGTTATTGATACCGGTGGGTTAAGTGGTGAAGTCGAAGGTTTAGATGGCTTGATGGCCGCGCAGTCCTGGTTGGCTGTTGAGGAAGCTAATATTGTTTTATTCATGACGGATGCCCATGACGGGCTGACGCCAATGGATGCTGAAATTGCAAAGCGTCTTCGTAATACCGGCAAGACAATTATTCTTGTTGTAAACAAGATTGATGGTTTTCATGCTGAAGTTGTTGTTGCTGATTTTTTTGCTTTAGGCTTAGGTGAACCTAAACCAATTGCTGCTTCACAAGGGCGGGGAGTAACTGCTCTTATAGAGTCAGCTCTTGCCGATCTTCCTGAATCTGAAAATGAGTTGGGTGTTGTTGCCGGAATTAAGATAGCCATTGTTGGTCGACCTAATGTTGGCAAGTCTACATTAGTAAATCGTATCTTAGGTGAAGAGCGGGTAGTTGCATATGACCAGCCAGGTACCACACGCGATAGTATTTATCTTCCTTTTGAACGTGATGGTCAACAATATACCATTATCGATACAGCGGGAGTAAGACGTCGTGGCAAAGTAAAAGAAGTTGTTGAAAAGTACAGCGTTATTAAAGCCCTGCAAGCCATTCAAGATGCCAATGTTGTTATCATGGTATTAGATGCACAAGATACCATCAGTGAACAAGATGTAACTTTATTGGGTTACATTATGGATGCAGGTCGAGCTCTTGTAATCTCAATCAATAAATGGGATGGGCTTGATGAAGAACAAAAAGATAAAATCAAAACCGAACTTGATTACAAATTACCCTTCTTAAGTTTTGCCAAGAAAAAATATATCTCTGCACTACATGGAACGGGCGTTGGTGATTTATTTGGATACGTTCAAACGGCATATAAATCTGCAATGGCAGAATTCTCAACTCCAAAACTTACCAAGTTGCTGGAATATTTAGTACAACAACATCAGCCGCCTATCGTTCATGGTCATCGAATTAAACTTCGTTATGCCCATCAAGGTGGAAAAAATCCCCCCATTATTGTTATTCATGGTAATAAAACGGATGATGTTCCTGCAAGTTATAAGCGCTATTTATTTAACGCGTTTCTTAAACGTTTAAATTTACATGGTACGCCCATCCGGATTGAATTTAAAACAGGCGATAATCCGTTCAAAGATAGGAAGAATAAGAATAATCTTACTCGGCGACAGCAGGCTAAGAGAAGACGGATGATGAAACACGTTAAATAGTGATTGGACACTAAGGACATAAATAAAGACAGAACATAAAAAACACGGGGAACACTGGGGACACGGGGTTAACAATTATTTATCTTTCCCTGTGCCCCCAGTGTTCCCCGTGGTTCATTTTTTCTTGGTGTTCTTGGCGGTTATTTTTTAACATTTGTCTGGCAATATGGATGTTGTTTTGCCCGCAAGGTAATAGGCAAATAATCCCAGCCATTCTTTTTGCGCGGTTTTTAGCGTATGTAAATTCACTAACAAATCAAAATCAATTCTGAACAGATTATCTTTATTTGTCTGATGATCAACTGGATAAGGGATAACCGGCCAACCTGCTTTACAAAAAATACCAACTGATCGAGGCATATGCCAGCCGGTGGTAATTAAAATCCACTTTTCATTTGTTGTTAGTTTAACAATTTTTTTACTGTAAATCACATTTTCATATGTATTGCGTGATTCACGCTCAAATATAATTCGTGAAACATCAAATCCTTGTTGCGCAAATAGTTTTTTTGCGACATCAGCCGCTTTGTATTCTTGTTTATTTAAACTTCCAGTGCCACCAGTAAAGACGAGTTTAGCTTCAGGATATTGTCGAGCAAATGTAAGAAAAGTTAAGTCACGTTCTGCTGCAGCACCTAGCTCAACTTGCCCCCATCGCTGAGATAACTCAGCATCTTCTGCACCACTAAGTACAATTATCCCATCAATATTTTTTGCTAAAGCAGGATTAGTTTGAAAATGGGATTCTAATGGATACAGTAACCATTCCCCAAGGGGTAAAAAAGCAATAATCACAAGTAAGCTACTTGTTATTGTGAGTATGTTTGTAGCAACTTTTTGTTTACCTAGATAAAGAAAAACAAGTGCACTAAGAATAAGTATCAATAATAAACTATCAGGGGAAATAAACAGCCAGACAAGTTTTGATATTAAGAAAAAAAGAGTATCCATATAATATTATTTTGTGACTGTTTTTGTTAATGAGTTTTTCCAGTCAGGATTTGCATTGGATTGATTTATTTTTATTCTTAAACCAATTTCATTTTCATACCAACCACGACTAAACTCGAGGGGTTCAACACTATAACCCCACCAGGCACCATCTTCATCTTGCGCTTTCCATTTAACCCATTGCGGAAGTTCGGTGTTATTTTTCAGCATTGTTTTTGCTGATAAAAAGTTTTGGATCAACTTTTGTATTATTTAAACTAACAACCCAGTGCAGATGTGGTCCACTTACTCGTCCCGTCATACCGACGGTTCCAATATTCTGTCCTTGTGTTAGTTCTTGTCCTGCTTTGACATTTGTTTTGTCTAAGTGGCAATACATACTGATTAAGCCCTGACCGTGATCAATAAAGACGGTATTACCTGTAAAAAAATAAGAACCTGTACGTATTACTTTACCTTTTGCGGGTGAAATAATTGCTGTGCCGGTAGGGGCTGCTATATCAAGTCCGGTATGACGTCGTATTCTTTTTTGATTGTTATAAATGCGTTTTAAACCGAAAATACTACTAAAGCGTCCATTTACCGGATGTATAAAATTTGTCTGGATATTAGAGTTTTCTGTCCATGTTTTTAATGCTGCAATAATTAAGGGTTTTTCTTTATAATGACGTTCAATATCTTTTTTAGTCGGTGACACCATGCGTTTGTTTTTTATAGTGATATGCCGCGTTTCATAGTCTTTAGTATGCACCGAGAATTCCTGAAAATATTTCTTTCCTTGCGCATTTATTATTTTAATTTTATGGGCACCTGCTTTTATTTTTAGAGGAAGACCAACCAGAGCCTGCCAGCTGTTATTCACTTTTCGTGTTAAAATTCTTTTTTTCCAAAAATACACTTTTGATTGATTGTTAAAGTCATGATCCAGTTTAATGATTGCAATACCACCTGGTACGGGGGATGCCGTAGGAAATACTTCAGCTATTGCGAGCTTAAAAGTTAATAATGTAAAGAAAGAAACAAGTAGTAAATTTTTAATCATCATTGATTTCCGTGATGGTTGAATAAATATGACCTTTTGCGAGTTCAGTTTTTATGATCTGATTTTTATTAATATCACCAATATTTCTAATAATATTATTATTTTGATCTTTAACAATGGCATAACCGCGTTTTAAGGTATGTAATGGACTCAAAGCATCCAGTGTATAGATAAGGTATTGAAGTTTTTTTGTCTTTTCACTTATTAATAAGTTTGTTGCTCGTTGAAAACGGGAATTAATATTTTTAAATTGTATTCGAAATTGCTTAACTCGCTGATTGGGTGCGTGTTGTTGCATTCTTGCTTCTAACAAATCAGTTTGTGCATGTGATTTTGTTAGTGTGTTTTTCATACTAAGAACATTACGTTGATTCAATTCATGTAGCTTGGTTTTTAAAATGCGTAGTTGATCTTTAGGGTGTCTAATTCGCTTATTTAACCAGTCAACTTTTTGTTGCTTTTGTTGCAAACTCTGCTGCATCAAGTAAACAAAGCGTGATTCAATAGAAGTTAATTTTTGTAGCTGTTGATAACGATCCGGACTGATGAGTTCAGCGGCAGCCGTAGGTGTTGCTGCTCTTTGGTCTGCAACAAAATCTGCTATGGTAAAATCAACTTCGTGTCCAATACCGGATACAACAGGAATAGCAGAATTATAAATTGCACGAGCAACAACTTCTTCATTGAATTCCCATAAATCTTCTAATGCACCACCACCGCGAGCGATAATAAGTACATCCGTCTCTTGTCGTTTATTTGCTTTTGCGATGGCAGCGGCAATTTTATTACTCGCACCTTTACCTTGTACGGGTACGGGATAAATAATTGTTTTTTGCATTGGAAAACGACGACGCAGGGTTGTGAGAATATCGTGAACGGCTGCACCACTCGATGAAGTGATAATACCCACACGTGTCACATGTTGGGGGATGGGTTTTTTGTGCGAACTATCAAACAAACCTTCATCAGCAAGTTTATTTTTTAATAAATCAAACTGCCTTCTAAGAGCGCCATCTCCGGCTTCTTCCATGTGCTCGATGATAATCTGATAATCACCGCGAGGTTCATAAAGTCCAATTCGTGCTCTTACCAGTACTTGCTTACCATTCTCGGGAAGAACTTTTACTAACTGATTGCGATTTCTAAACATGGCACATTTAACTTGCGCTGCTTCATCTTTCAATGAAAAGTACCAATGCCCGGAAGCAGGGCGTGCAAAATTTGAGAGTTCGGCTTCGATCCAGAGTAAAGGAAAGCCTGTTTCTAAAACCGTTCGGACTTCTCGATTTAAGCGTGAAACAGTATATATGTCACGGTTGTTGGAGATATTAGTAGAAGTATTATTCATTTTAATCATCTTATTCAGAGTTGACTAATAAAGCAAAATATAAAAACTAATGGCTCTTTTAATAAAATTTGGACAAAAAAAAGCTGGGATATCCCCAGCTTTTTAATTAAACCTGCGTGTCTAATTACTTAGAGGCGAGGCTTAACATTTCTTTGTGACTTAGCTTGAGCAACTGCATTTTTAGCTTGTCTTTCAGCTTTGCCAGCTAATTTAACAGCTGTATCAAAATCACCCTTGCCTTTAGCTTTACGGGCTTTTTTCAGTAATTTGCCAGTGTCACGCCATTCAACATATATTTTTTTAGCTGCACCGTTTGCTTTTGTAGCAGATTTTATAGCCATGTTAGCGTCATTTAATGATTTCGTTGGAGCCGATTGGCAAGCGACTAAAGACAGCGCTATAACACTAGCAGCTGCAAGCTTAATTATTGTTTTCATGTTGATCCTCCAAAAGGAATTTAAATTAATACGACATCTATGCCTGCATATAAGCAGATCATTATGAAGTTTGGTGGTCAATTTATTACGTGGGTATATTCCCGTGACCTGTATCTATTATGCGTATTGTAATTTGCATTGGCAACTGTATAGAGCGATAAAAATTGATATATGCGTATTGCAATTCATTTTGCTATCTGTTTTTGTTCAAAAATCTGAAAAATTATAGCTGATAAAGATTAGTAAGCATTTACCAAATTCCAAAAAATCTTTATAATCCAGCGTTTTACGCCACTTCTCAAACCACATTGGAAGCCTCTGATTATGCTACGAATTGCCCAAGAAGCCCTCACTTTTGATGATGTTTTACTTTTACCTGCCCACTCTAAGGTTTTACCGAAAGAAGTGCAGTTAAAAACACGCCTGACTAAGGATATTGAACTTAATATCCCTTTAATATCCGCCGCAATGGATACGGTAACTGAATCCCGTTTAGCGATTGCAATGGCTCAGGAAGGTGGTATTGGTATTATTCATAAGAATATGGACTATAAAAGCCAGGCTGAGCATGTTCGCCTGGTGAAAAAGTATGAAAGTGGGGTAATTAAAGATCCTTTAACGGTAACGCCTGAAACCAGTATTCGTGATGTTATTGAACTAACCTACGCAGAAAATATTTCTGGAGTGCCTGTTGTCAGCGGTGATGAGCTAGTGGGTATTGTGACTAGCCGCGATTTACGTTTTGAGACCCAATTTGATAACCCTGTGTCGAGCATTATGACGAAAAAAGAACATTTGGTGACGGTTAAGGAAGGTGCAGAAAAAAAGGAAATTTTGTCCTTATTGCACGAACATAGAATAGAAAAAGTTCTGGTTGTTGATGATCACTTCCATCTTCGAGGCCTTGTTACTGTAAAAGATATCCAGAAAGCCTCTGAATATCCTAATGCTTGTAAAGATAGTCAAGGTCGCTTACGAGTTGGCGCTGCTGTCGGTGTTGGTGTAGGTACAGAAGAACGTGTAACAGCACTGGCCGAAGCGGGCGTTGACGTCATTATCGTCGACACTGCACATGGTCATTCGCAAGGCGTGCTTGACCGCGTCGCCTGGGTGAAGAAAAATTTCCCACAAGTACAGGTTATTGGTGGAAATATCGCCACTGCCGCAGCAGCAAAAGCGTTAGCAGAAGCGGGAGCCGATGCGGTAAAAGTGGGTATTGGTCCAGGCTCAATTTGTACTACTCGTATTGTTTCGGGTGTGGGTGTACCTCAAATTACAGCGGTGGCGAATGCTGTTAAAGCACTCGAAGGTACCGGAATCCCGGTTATTGCCGATGGTGGTATTCGTTATTCGGGTGATATTGCAAAAGCCTTAGTGGCTGGCGCACATGCCATTATGATCGGTTCAATGTTTGCGGGTACCGAGGAGTCTCCGGGTGAGGTCGAGCTTTATCAGGGGCGCTCATATAAATCTTACCGTGGCATGGGCTCATTAGGCGCAATGACCACACGTCATGGTTCAAGTGATCGTTATTTCCAGGAAGGCAGTGAAGCCGATAAACTGGTTCCTGAAGGTATTGAAGGTCGAGTGCCTTTCAAAGGTTCAATGTCTCCAGTTATAAATCAACTGCTAGGTGGTATTCGTTCGAGTATGGGTTACACCGGTTGTGCGACGATTGAAGATATGCGAACTAAACCTGAGTTTGTTCGTGTGACCAATGCGGGTATGGCCGAAAGTCATGTGCATGATGTGACGATTACCAAAGAAGCACCAAACTACCGCGTATAATTATTGCCCGGAACCGGGCTAAATTTTTATTACTAAAAAAAGCCCATGTTTTTGCAAGTATGGGCTTTTTAGTTTTTATACGTTTGGTTTACTTTTTAATTGAGTACTAAAAATGATTTTGAAATCATGATTTTATTTTTAAGTTTTAACTCAATCTTATAAGATCTATTGGTAAATCCCCGTGCCGGTACATTAATTTCAAAAAAATGTTCACCAAACTGGCTACTTATTACCACGGGCTTTTGTGCAATTTTAATTTTTTTAGTGCTATCAAATACCGATGCTTCAAGCCATGTTGTAGCCGGATCAAAATTCATATAATTTATACCAACATATAGAGTATGTTTAAGTTTTAACGCCTTAGTATTGTTTAATACATCATTAGATGAACCACCAAAAACCTTTGTTACAGGAGAAGCACTTAATTTTATCATTTCAATTTTTGGTGCTGTCTTTTCTAAAGCATCATTAAGTTTTAACTGTACGCTGGCTAATAAGGATGATTTCCCATATCGTTTAATTGCACCCTGTAAATAGTTTTTTACGCTTTCTAATTTTCCTTTTTGAATAGACAGAGTAATGTTTTTTGCAAGTTGTTGATGAATGCTTCTTAATTCTGCTTTTGCCTGTAAATTATCTTTTTCTTTCTTAAGTATTTCCTGGTAAACATCATACGCGTTATACGCTATCGGTTTAATAAGCTGGTTAGCTGCTTGATATTTTTTAGCTTGCTTAAATAACGAAGCAATATTCTTATTATGTTTTATTTTATCTTTTAATTGCTTACGTTTATTGACTAATGTTGAATTGTTGTTTAAAGCTGCTATTCCTTCTTCAACCATCAGAATAGCATTGTGAATATTACCTTGTTCTTCTAATTTAGTTGTTTTATCAAGGTATGAGGCAATAATTTTGTTCATAAAGTTTTTTGCATCTTCATTCTTTGGAGAAAGTGCCAGAACTTTATTTATTTCATTAAGTGCATTTTTATTAATAGGTTTGCTTAATGCTCCGGCATTAAAATGTTTTTCTGCTTTATCCAGGTGGACGTTGATGCGTTCAAGCAAGGCAACTTTTTCTTCTAAACGGATAAAACGTTTGTTTTTAGTTACCTGTGGAAAGTTTTGTTTCATTATATCGATATGTTGACGCGCCAGTACTGCATCTTCTGTCGCAAAGGCTAGAGCAATTTGTTTGATGTACCATTCTTGCAGTTCATTTAATCCTTTGCGCGCAACAGGATCTTGTTTGGATGTTAACAGCATATCTTTATAGATAGAGGCAAGTTCAACGGCATTCTCAGGAGAGCTATCTAAACCTTCTTTTAAAAGAGCTATTTTATCTTCTTTTATCTGAACTGATGTTTTTGGTGTTTGTGTTTCTGAACCTGTTAGCGTAAGAGGATCGCTTTTCCCCTCCAGGCTGGCTTGATTGCCTTCTTTTATTGGTGTGGTTGAAGGAGTAGCCATTACTGCTATAGAGGCTTCTTCTTTTATTTTGTCTGTCCAATATTGAGTATATGATTTTGGAAACAGGTCTGGAAAAGCGTTTACAATTTCTGGCAAGGCCTTATACCCCCAAAAATGGGTAAGCTCTTTTTGTTTTTCAATAGCTCCCCATGATGCAGAGGCAAGCAATAATAAAATGAGCAGGTTTCGTCTACGTGTATTGCTATTCTTATTATCCGCTACTCTTTCATTAACTGCCGTTTTATTGATTGAAGGAAAAACCAGATCGGGGACTTTTCTATTTTGACTAATAACTACATCGCCGACTTGAGTTTTAGCATTATGATTGCTGCCTGCTTTTTTAAAGCCAGTCGCTTTAGTTTTAATATTTTCAAGTTGCTCCTTCGAAATTTTATTTAAAGCAGTTACTATCTCCGATGCTTTTTGGTAACGGTGTTTTGGATCTTTTGATAAACAGTGGTTAATAATGGGTTGAAATATTTCCAGCCCACCGGGTAATAATGGAATGGGGGCGGTAAGGTGTTTAATACCAACCGCTACAGCTGAGTCAGCATCAAAGGGTAAATTACCAGCAAGTAATTGATATAAAACAACGCCGAGACTGTAAATATCTGAACGGTGATCAACTTTTAGGCCTTTAGTTTGTTCCGGACTCATAAAATGTGGAGTACCAATGGCGCTGCCGGTTTGGGTCATGCCCTGGGAAACATCACTACCATGAGCAATACCAAAATCCATCAGGATGACTCGATTATCCGTTTGATGAATCATAATATTTTCAGGTTTAACATCGCGGTGGACTATGCCTTTTGAACCGGCGAAATCCAGCGCTCTTGCCACGTCTTTTATAATTCTAATAGCTTCTTCACGGGAGATAGAATCTTTGAGCTGTTTAAGATCTTTGCCGGGAATATATTCCATCGACATGTAGTGATATTTACCCTGCTTACCGGCATCAAAAACAGTAACAATATTTGGGTGGTTTAATTGGCTAACAATACTGGCTTCACGTAAAAAGCGTTTTGAAAACTGCTCATCATCGGTCAGGTGAGGGGAGAGTATTTTTAAGGCAACTTTTCGACCAAAACTTTCCTGGACAGCTAAATAGACATGCGCCATGCCGCCATGCCCAAGTTCACGCATGATTTTATAGCCTGAAATTTGAATATCCGGCACAGATGAGCTTGAAGATGGAGTCTTAATTTTGTGTGTGGTTTTATCCAAGTCTTGTTTCACTTCTAATTGTATTATGGGTTTTGGTGATTTATTTGACTAAATAATTTTGTCACATCTATTTTATAGTTTATCGACCAAAGCAGGGAATATATTAGTGTTATTCCCTGTATTATGAAATAGCTATTTTATGTATTTGAATTGATTATATTATTCTCAGAGCCCCACCTTGTCTCTGGCTATCGAATCAATCAAATTCTTGATTTTTATTAGGTTTTGGCTGATCATTGGCAACCTTTTATTAGCTTAACCCCAACTAGCAGAGAAACCGCCCATGTCTGTGGATATCCATTCTGATCGTATATTAATTCTTGATTTTGGTTCGCAATATACCCAGCTCATCGCGCGTCGAGTTCGTGAAGCGGGGGTGTATTCAGAGCTCTATAGCTGGGATATCTCGGAACAGGAAATTCGGGATTTTAAGCCCAGCGGCATAATTCTTTCGGGTGGGCCAGAAACAACAACAGCCAGTGATGCACCTAATGCAAACCAGGTTGTTTTTGAGCTGGGGGTGCCTGTTTTAGGAATTTGCTACGGTATGCAGACAATGGCCATGCAATTGGGTGGCAAAGTCGAAAATGCCGATCATCATGAGTATGGTTATGCCAAGGTTCGCGCACGTGGACACACCGCATTATTAAAAGATATCGAAGATGAAACCAGTGCCGAAGGTTA
>JAGLTQ010000065.1 GCA_023135195.1 Gammaproteobacteria bacterium
GATGTACAGGTAATTATTAAAACCACTTATCCCGGACAATCACCACGCGTGGTTGAGGATCAAATAACCTATCCGTTAACGACAGCAATGTTATCGGTTCCCGGTGCGGTGACAGTACGGGGTTATTCATTTTTTAATGATTCGTATGTTTATATTATTTTTGAAGATGGTACCGATATTTACTGGGCGCGTTCACGGGTGCTCGAATATTTGAGTCAGGTCGCGGGTCGATTACCACCTGAAGCACGGCCTGCATTGGGTCCTGATGCAACGGGTGTAGGTTGGGTTTATGAATATGCCTTAGTTGATAGAACAGGTGGAACAGATTTATCACAGCTGCGTAGTTTACAAGATTGGTTTCTGAAATATGAACTGCAAACCGTTCCCGGCGTTTCAGAAGTTGCAACACTCGGTGGTATGGTAAAACAATATCAAGTTGTGCTTGATCCTGATCATTTACGTGCTTACAGCATTCCGTTACAAAAAGTTCGTATGGCAATTAAACGTGCCAACCAGGAAGTCGGTGGCTCTGTTATAGAAATGGCGGAAGCTGAATATATGATTCGAGCAACGGGATATATTAAAGGTATAGATGATCTCCGCCGAATTCCATTAGGCGTAAATAAACGCGGCACCCCTATTTTACTTAAAGATGTTGCCGATATTCGTTTAGGTCCGCAAATGCGTCGTGGTATTGCCGAACTTGATGGTGAAGGTGAAGTGGTCGGTGGCATTATTGTCATGCGTTATGGTGAAAATGCCTTAAAAACCATTGAACTGGTTAAGGAGAAACTGCAAGAGTTAAAACAGGGGTTACCAAAAGGCGTAGAAATTGTTGAAACCTATGATCGTTCCAGTTTAATTAATCGCGCTGTTGATAATTTAAACATGAAATTGATTGAAGAGTTTATTGTTGTTGCTATTGTTTGTATGGTCTTCCTGTTTCATATACGTTCTGCACTCGTTGCTATTATCAGTTTACCCATCGGTATTCTGGTGGCGTTTATGATTATGTATCAACAAGGTATGAATGCCAACATCATGTCGTTAGGAGGAATTGCAATTGCCATCGGTGCAATGGTCGATGCCGCCATTGTAATGATAGAAAATGTGCATAAACATATAGAACGAACGCCATTGACGGGTGAGAACCGTTGGCAAATTATGCGTGAGGCAACCATGGAAGTGGGACCACCATTGTTTTTCTCTTTGCTCATTATTACATTAAGTTTTCTACCTGTATTTACCCTGGAAGCACAGGAAGGAAAATTGTTTGCACCGTTAGCTTTTACTAAAACATTTGCTATGGCAGCATCGGCAGGTTTAGCCATTACCCTGGTTCCAGTATTAATGGGTTATTTTATTCGCGGTAAAATTAAACCGGAACATGAAAATCCGGTAAATCGTTTTTTAATGAAAGTTTATAAACCTGTGATTCATTATGTGTTGGATAAACCTAAAAAAGTTTTGAGCATTGCATTATTACTGGTGTTAGTTGGCATCTGGCCTATGTCTCAAATTGGTTCCGAGTTTATGCCGGATCTTGATGAAGGTGACCTCATGTATATGCCAACGACCTTTCCGGGTGTTTCGGTAGGTAAAGCACAGGAAATTTTACAACAGACGGATAAATTAATTAAAACGGTACCGGAAGTAAAACGTGTTTTTGGAAAAATAGGTCGCGCTGATACCGCAACCGATCCGGCACCACTCACCATGATTGAAACAACCATTCAATTCAAACCAAAAAGTGAATGGCGTGAAGGTATGACCAAAGAAAAACTGAAAGAAGAATTAAATCAGTTGATAAAATATCCCGGTTTAACCAATGCCTGGGTCATGCCGATTAAAACACGCATTGATATGTTGGCGACCGGTATCAAAACACCCGTAGGCATTAAAGTTGCCGGGCCTGATTTAAAAGTGTTGCAGGATATCGGTAAACGTCTTGAAGAAGTTGTGATAAAAGTGCCTGGAACAGTATCGGTATTTTCTGAACGTGTGGCTGGTGGGCGTTATATTACCGTCGATGTTGATCGTGTTGCTGCATCTCGCTTTGGATTAAATATTGCGGATGTGCATGATGTTGTCAGGACGGCATTAGGTGGCATGGTGGTAACACAAAGTGTTGAAGGTCTGGAACGTTATCCTATTAATGTGCGTTATCCGCGTGATTTACGTGATTCAATTGAAGACTTGCGTAACTTACCTATTATTACAACAACAGGTGCACGTATTCCATTAAGTGAAGTGGCAGATGTCAAAACCGAAATGGGCCCGGCCATGATCAAAAGTGAAAATGCACGCCCTAATGGTTGGACCTTTGTCGATATTGCGGGTCGTGATTTGGGTTCTTATGTTGAAGAGGCACAACGTGTCGTGGCAGAAGAAGTTGAATTACCACCGGGATATTCTATTTCATGGTCAGGTCAGTATGAATACATGGTGCGGGCGAAAAAACGTTTAGCAGTGGTAGTACCTTTTACGCTGCTGATCATCGTTTTACTTTTATATCTTAACTTCCGCAATGTCATTGAAGTGCTCATTATTATGGGAACGTTACCGTTAGCATTAGTGGGTGGTTTCTGGTTACTGTATTTACTGGGCTACAACATGTCGGTTGCTGTAGGTGTAGGTTTCATTGCACTGGCAGGTGTCTCGGTTGAAATTGGTGTCATCATGCTGGTTTATTTAAACCAGGCCTATGAAAAAGCACATTTCATTGCTGAGAAAGAAGGCCGTGCATTTACTCTGCATGATTTACAGCAGGCCGTAATAAGCGGTGCGTTATTGCGTATTCGTCCTATTATGATGACGGTAGCGGCGATCATCGCCGGTTTATTACCGATTATGTTAGGTGGCGGTACTGGTTCAGAAGTTATGCGCCGTATTGCTGCACCCATGGTGGGTGGCATGGTGAGTGCGACAGTATTAACTCTTGTGGTCATTCCTGCCGTGTTTCTGATTTGGAAGGGAACAAAAATCAGTAAAGCGTAAATGATAAAGATTGATATTAAACCGAGCTATATAACATTCCATTTCTTACAAAATGGAATGTTATGGCCATCGTTCTAAACGGTTACAGGAGGTTAGATTATGAGTTTTGTAAAAATCATTTCAATTATTAGACCTGAAATGTTGGGGCTAGTTGAGGACACGCTCAAGGAATTAAATGTTCCCGGAGTCAGTATTACTCATGTCAAAGGTTATGGTGAGTATGCTAATTTTTTCCGTCATGATCGCATGGTGGAACATGTTCAGGTTGAGGTTTTTATTGGAAAGAAGCGAGCCACTGAAATTGCTGAAAAAATTATGGAAGTCGCTCACACCGGTGGTGAGGGTGATGGTATTGTGGCCGTTATGCCTGTTGACAGTGTTTATCATATTCGAACTAAACAAAAATGTAGTGATGAAGTTTGTTAAATCATAAGTTTAATAGTCATATTTTGTACTATTATTCTGATAATGGTTATTTTTTCAGTGGAGAAAAAATTGTCATTGAACTAAAAACTAATTGAACTAAACTAATGAATCTTAGTCAAAAACGTATATTTGGTATTTTGAGGTTTACAATTAACTGTACGATCATGTTAAAGTCATACTATGAAATTTATATCTGATAATTTATTGATGCTTGCTTTAGCGCTTGTATTGGGGTTTTCCCCTTTACAGACTATTACTGCGTCAGTTTCTAAATGCATGAATATGGATCAAAGCATGCATCATCAGATGAATGTTGCAGATAAAACCATGCAGAATGAACATAGTGATATGACTCAATCTGATAACTCACGTGACTGCTGTGAACAAACCGCATGTGACATGTCTCATTGCGCAAGCAGTACTGCTGCAGCGGCTACTTCAAATACTCAGAATGACATGGCTTATACAGTGAGCAATGTCTATCTAAAACCAACTGTTTTATTAATGCCTTTTTACCCTTCATCGTTATATCGACCACCTAAAGTTTAATTCCTCTCTTAATGCTTGATTTAAACATTAAGCAAAAATTTAAATAATCTTTATAAAAATTTGTACGTCAGCGTGCTGTTTTACCGTTGTTATTTTATTTAACAGCGCTGCACGCTGATAAAGAGGAATAAAAAATGTCGAAAATTATATTACCTGGTTTTGATCATGGTTCCGATCATGGCATGGAACCTGAATCGTTGTCCCGCCGTCGCTTTGTGACAGGCTTAGCTGCGGGTACTGCATTAATGGGCTTAGGGTTAAGCGTTAACGCGAAACCATCAAGCGAAGCAATGAAAAAAATTCTTGCTGGCCCAACGATATTAAGAGGAGATAAGTTTGATTTGACTTACTCTCCCATGAAAATAAATTTAACCGGGAATGATCGTATTGCTACCGCAATTAATGGTTCTGTTCCTGCTCCCGTGTTGCGTTGGAAAGAAGGTGATACCGTCACACTTAATGTAACCAACAACATGGCAGAAGATACTTCCATTCATTGGCATGGAATTATTCTTCCACCGGAACAAGATGGTGTACCGGGTATTAGTTTCGCGGGAATTAAGCCTGGCACAACACATAAATACCAGTTCAAAGTGAATCAAAGTGGTACCTATTGGTATCACAGTCACTCAGGTTTTCAGGAACAAACGGGTGCCTATGGCGCAATTGTTATTGATCCAAAAGAACCACCTCCCTATACCTATGATCGTGATTACGTTGTGATGCTATCGGACTGGACCGATGAAAATCCAACAGATGTTTATCATAAGTTAAAGAAACTCAGTCATTACTATAACTTCCGTGAACGTACCATTGGCGATGCGATGGGTGAAATAAGCGAAGGTGGCTGGGATAAATTCTGGGCTAACCGAGGTATGTGGAATGACATGCGAATGTCTGATCGGGATATCTCTGATGTTACCGGTTATACCTACACTTTTTTAACCAATGGCCATGCTCCGGCTGATGGTTGGACCGGTTTATTTAAAAAAGGTGAAAAGGTTTTACTACGCTTTATAAATGCTGCAGCAATGACCTTCTTTGATGTACGTATTCCTGGTTTGAAAATGACAGTCGTTGCAACGGATGGCCAATACATTCAACCGGTAAGTGTTGATGAGTTTCGTATTGGTGTAGCTGAAACTTATGATGTCATTGTCGAACCGAGTGCAGAAAGAGCGTACTCCATTTTTTCTCAGGCGATTGATCGTTCAGGTTATGCCCGTGGCACATTAACTCCGGATCCTTCTATGACTGCAGATGTTCCTGAAATGGATGCTGCACCTTTGTTAACACATGGTGACATGGGAATGGATATGAGTTCCATGAGTGGCATGGATCATTCAGGTCATGATATGGGTGGATCGAGTATGGGAGGAATGGATCATTCTAAAATGGACATGGGCAAAAAAGTAAGTAAACCCGCAATGAAGTGTGGTGGTGGAATGGATATGAGTTCTATGAAAGGTATGGATCATTCCAAAATGAAAGAGATGGGTAAACCTGAAATGGGATCGGGCGGCATTGGCTTTGGTAGTAGTCGTAAAATTGTTCATGCTGATACCGAGTACGGACCTCATATCGATATGCGCGCTGATGCACCGCAATACCGATTAGATGATCCTGGTGTCGGACTTCGTAACAACGGACGTAAAGTTTTAACTTACGCCGACTTACGCAATCTTAATCGAACGGCAGACCGCAGGGATCCAGGTCGAGAAATTGATCTGCATCTTACCGGCAATATGAGTCGTTACATGTGGTCCTTTAACGGTGTTAAGTACAAAGATGCTGAACCATTGCGACTTAAATATGGTGAACGTGTTCGTATAAATTTAATCAACGACACCATGATGAATCATCCGATTCATCTTCATGGTATGTGGAGTGATCTGGAAACGGGGGATGCTAAATATATTCCGCGTAAACATACGATTGTTGTGCAGCCAGGAGCGAGGATTAGTTATTTAGTTACCGCAGATGCGAAGGGAAGCTGGGCTTATCACTGTCATCTTGTTTATCACATGCTTGGCATGTTCAGAAAAGTTGTTGTCAGCTAAGGGAGATATAAAAATGAAAAACAAAATAGTTTATGCCTTTATTGGCTGTGCGTTATCAACTTCTCTATATGCTGCTGGAATGGAAGATGATCCTCTTGTAACTAAAGTCATGATTGATCAATTAGAAACACGCATCATTGATGGAGATGACCCGCTAGTGTTAGAAGCACAAGCATGGATTGGTTACGATCTTAATAAGTTTGTTATTAAAGCAGATGTCGAGCAAGTTAAAGGTGTGACACATGAGCTTGAGTTACAAGCATTGTATAGCCGTGCTGTTGATCCTTATTGGGATTTTCAAATTGGTATACGACAAGATCAGAAACCGGCACCAAATAAAAATTGGCTAGCCATTGGATTTCAAGGTGTCGCACCTTACTGGTTTGAAATAGACAGTACGTTGTTTATTGGAGAAAAAGATCAGATGGGTCTTCGTTTTGCTGCAGAGTATGAATGGATGATTACTCAACGTTGGGTGTTATCGCCTGAAATTGAATTCAATATTCATAGTAAAGATGATGAAGCAGTCGGAACAGGCTCAGGTTTGTCTGATAGTCAAATAGGCATACGACTTCGTTATGAAATTAAACGTGAGTTTGCGCCATACATCGGAGTCAACTGGAACAATAAATACGGTAATACTGCAACGTTTGCCCGGAATGAGGGCAAAGAAGTAAGTAGTACTCAAATTGTTGCAGGTATTCGTGCCTGGTTTTAGTTTAAATAAAGGCGGCATGATATGCCGCCTTTATATTTAATAATTAACGAACAAATTAAATTAGTCTGGAGTTTTATTATGAGTAATAAAATGAAACACAAAGTGAAATTGTTTTCATCAGTTTTTATCATTTTTGTAATCAGTATTTATATCGGATTTAATCTTCCTGGTAAGACCGCTGAGGCTGACACCATAAAAGAAGAAATTTTGGTTTACAAAAGTCCAACTTGTGGCTGTTGTAAGAAATGGGTAAAGCATCTGAAAGGAGAAGGATTTAAAGTTACGACAAAAGATTATCGTAATATGAAACCGATAAAAAATATGATTGGTGTTCAAGCTCAATTTCAATCTTGCCATACCGCAAAAGTGGGTAAGTATTTTATAGAAGGCCATGTATCAGCTTCTGATATTAAAAGGCTATTAAAAGAGAAACCAGATATAAAAGGTTTATCTGTACCCGGAATGCCAATGGGATCTCCTGGCATGGAAGGACATCGAAAAGATAAATATGATGTGATTGCAATCGACAATAATAACAATGCTACGGTTTATTCAAAGCATTAGAAAAATGGTGATTGGGATTTTTTAAACAGAACTTTATACCAAGGATGATGTTTGTTTAAGGAGAAAAAAATGGCAATTGATCCAGTATGTGGTATGAGTGTTGAGCCAGAGAAGGCGGCGGCAAAACAAGAGTATGCAGAACAGACATGGTATTTTTGTTCTACGCATTGTCATGAGAAATTTCAGATAGCACCACAACTTTATACTAAAACGGAAAAAGAACTGGATCCGGTTTGTGGTATGGAAGTTTCATCTGACTCTGAACATCATCATGAACATGCCGGTAAAACATATTATTTTTGCAGTCAGGGTTGTCAAAATAAATTTGCAGCTGATGCCGAAACTTATTTGAATAAAGATAATTCAAACGATGAACCAGTTGATGAAAGTGCAACATACACTTGTCCCATGCATCCCGAGATTGAACAACAAGGACCGGGCTCTTGTCCCAAATGTGGCATGGCGCTGGAATTAAAAGGTATTCCTGTTGCAGCAACAAAAACGGAATACACCTGTCCCATGCATCCTGAGATCGTACAGGATGAACCGGGTAATTGTCCCAAGTGTGGTATGGCACTTGAGCCCCGCACGGTGGCAATTGAAGAAGAAAATGAAGAACTCAATGACATGAGCAGGCGTTTCTGGTTTAGCAGTTTTTTGTCTATACCTGTTTTTGTACTGGCAATGATTGCTGATGTAGTACCGGATTTATTGCCACAGGGGTTATCGATGCAAACAGTGCAATGGATTGAGTTTGTTTTGGCAACGCCTGTTGTTTTATGGGGGGGCTGGCCTTTTTATGTTCGTGCAGTGCAATCGGTTAGAACATGGAACCTTAATATGTTTACCCTGATTGGGCTGGGCGTTTCTGTTGCCTGGGTCTTCAGTGTTGTTGCTCTGTTATTTCCCGATATTTTTCCTCCCTTAATGCAACACGAAGGTGGAACCGTACCTGTTTATTTTGAAGCCGCTGCTGTGATTACCGCGTTAGTGTTATTAGGACAGGTCCTGGAATTACGCGCTCGTTCTCGCACCAATGCTGCTATTCAAATGTTATTAGGTCTTGCACCAAATACAGCACGAATTGTTTATGACGATGGTCGCGAAGAAGATATACCACTTGAAGATGTAAAGGTCGGAGATGTTTTACGTGTTCGCCCCGGTGAAAAAATTCCCGTTGATGGCATCGTCACAGATGGTGAAAGTAATGTTGATGAGTCTATGGTTACTGGTGAACCTATTGCAGTGGTTAAGACAGCAGGAGAAAAACTGATCGGTGCTACGGTGAATGGTACCGGTAGCATGTTAATGCGAGCCGAAAAAATCGGTGCTGATACCTTGTTATCACAGATCGTCAACATGGTTGCTGAGGCACAACGTTCACGTGCACCGATTCAAAAAATGGCGGATAAGGTTGCGGGTTACTTTGTTCCGGCAGTTGTTGTTATTGCCATTATTACTGCGATTGCATGGGGTGTCTGGGGGCCTGATCCACGCCTGGCCTTTGCAATCGTCAATGCGGTCGCAGTACTTATTATTGCCTGTCCTTGTGCGCTTGGTTTAGCAACTCCGATTTCAATTATGGTTGGTACCGGTCGAGGTGCGATAGAAGGTGTATTGATCAAAAATGCAGAAGCATTAGAGATAATGGAAAAAGTCGATACCCTGGTGGTTGATAAAACCGGAACATTAACAGAAGGCAAACCAAAGCTGGTTTCAATTATTTCTGCCGAAGGTTTTAATGATGATGAAAATTTACAAGCTGCCGCCAGTTTAGAAAGAGCCAGTGAACATCCTTTAGCTGAAGCAATTGTACGCGGTGCTGATGACAAAAACGTTTCATTGAATACTGTTGATGATTTTCAGTCGGTTACGGGTAAAGGTGTAATCGGGACTATCCAAAATAAAAAAGTGGCTCTGGGTAATCTTAAGCTACTGCAAAGCCTGGATATCAATGTGGGTGACTTGCCAAAACAGGCTGACACGTTACGCGCCGAAGGTCAGACCGTTATGTTACTGGCCATTGAAGGCAAAGCCGCAGGTTTAATTGGGGTTGCCGATCCCATTAAAGAAACAACAGCCAATGCAATAAAAGATTTACATACAGAAGGTGTTGAAGTGGTGATGTTAACCGGTGATAACCAGACGACGGCAAAAGCCGTCGCAGCTAAACTTAATATAGATAGAGTTGAAGCTGATGTACTTCCTGATCAGAAGGCGGCTATCGTCAAACAACTACAAGCCATGGGTAAAGTTGTTGCAATGGCGGGTGATGGAATAAATGACGCCCCTGCGCTTGCCCAGGCACATGTTGGTATTGCAATGGGAACAGGAACTGATGTGGCGATGGAAAGTGCTGGTGTCACCTTAGTTAAAGGTGATCTTTGTGGCATTGTTCGTGCGAGACGATTAAGCCGGGCAACAATGAAAAACATTCGTCAAAATTTATTTTTTGCTTTTATTTATAACTCAGCGGGTGTGCCGATTGCCGCAGGTGTTCTATACCCTGTGTTCGGGGTATTACTTTCACCTATGATTGCAGCAGCAGCAATGAGTTTTAGTTCGGTTTCAGTAATTACTAATGCTTTACGTTTACGCAAAACAAAACTTTAATAATTATTTAAAGGAGAAAATAATGATGAATTATGATGGACACTTTTTTGGAGGCGGCTTTATGTGGATTTTCTGGATTTTAATTATTGCCGGGATATTTTTTCTTTTTCAGTATGCGATAAAGGGAGGTTCAGGTAGTTCACTTGATAAAGAAACGCCGATGGAAATTTTAAAAAAACGTTATGCCCGTGGTGAAATTGATGAAGAAGAATTTGAACGTCGTCGCAAAGAACTGGAAAGCTGATTTAAGCCATTAAAAATAAATTATTCAGGTGAATAATGATGAATGTAAAAGTAATTAAAATTACGTCGTTATTTTTATGTTTTTTATTTTTATACACGACAGGCGTGGATGCTACTTACCGGGGCGAAAAACTTTATATGCAAAATTGTATGGTCTGCCATGCTGACGATGGTAGTGGTGCTATGCCCGGTGTTCTGGATCTTGAGGAAAATCGAGCATGGTCGTCGATAGATGACATAAAGTTATTAACTAGATTAAAACAGGGTATACAAAAACCGGATGCAAGTATCAGTATGCCTGCCAAAGGAGGAAATCCTGCTTTAACGGATAAGGATCTTAAAGAAATAATTATTTATATGCGTCAATCATTTTTGAAATAACCCCTGTTTTAAATAACTGAATTTAATAAATAAGCAAGGAGAAATAAAGATGAATAACAAACTTTTCTTTATAAGCATCATTAGTGCAAGTATGGCATTAACAAATACACTGCAAGCCAGCCCTACGGTTTACATTCCATTAGGTTCAGCTAATCAAATTATTAGGGTGGATGCTGCAACAGATACTATTACTGCAACATACACTGGCGTTGATAATCCTCATGGATTAGTCGCAACACCAGATGGTGAGTACTTGATAGCAGGTAGTTTAAAAGAAACAGCCCTGAAAAAAGATCAAGCTAAAGATACGCCGAACAGTAAATTATTTTTTATTCATCCTGCGCATGGTCATGTGATGTCAACGATCCCGGTGTCAGGCTGGAGTCATCACCAAGCCATTACCTCTGATGGTAAGTATGTGTTATCAACTCATGGCATGCGTGGTGCAATAAGCGTTGTTGACCTTGAAGATAATAAAGTTATTAAAACAGTGAAGACAGGTCCTGTTCCGAATTACACAATTATTACAAAAAAGAATAAGCGCGCTTTTGTCAGTAACACCGGCAACAATTCTATTAGCGAAATAGATTTACAAAGTTGGAAAGTGATACGCAAGCTGGAAGCAGGACCTGCACCAGAACATATGGTTTTTTCAAAAGATGAAAAAACTATATTTGTGACTAATCCAAGAGCAGGTAAGGTCTCAGCGGTATCGGTTAAAAATGGAAAAATAACTAAAACCTATAAAATAGGTAAAGCCGTTCATGGTCTTGATATCGGTGATGACGGAAAAACCTTATTTGTGAGCAGCAAAAAAGAAAATAAACTGGTTGCGATTGATACTGTTTCAGGCAAGAGACGCGAATTGGCTTTGAACCCGGCACCGTATCACCTCAACACTATTCGTACTACTGGAAAAGTATATATATCCAGTCGTAAGAAATCCATTATCTGGGTTGTGGATCAAAAAACTTTAAAGGTGGTGAATACCATTAAATTGCCAGCGGGTGAAGCGCACCAAATGGCAATAGTTGAAGAATAATTATTTTAATTTAAAACTGTTTTTTGGAGTAAGTATTAATGTTTGAAGTTCTACCTAATTGGCACCCGTTGTTTGTGCATTTTGTCGTTGCATTATTAAGTATGTCGACATTGTTTTTTGTTGCGTTAAAAATATTGGCAACACATAAGTTACATGTGTCATTAAAAATTATGGCCTACTGGAACTTATGGTTAGGCACAGGCTTTGCTGTGATAACAGTTATAGCTGGCTGGTTTGCCTATAATAGTGTCGCACATGATACACCTTCACATGCGGCAATGACTGATCACCGTAACTGGGCGCTGGTCACATTGGGTGTATATATTATTATTTCACTTTGGTCATGGAAGCATTATAAAAGTGTAAAAACGGTTGGCATGGCGTTTACCTTCGTTATGGTTATGGCATCTGCATTACTGGTATCAACTGGTTGGCGTGGAAGTGAAGCCGTTTACCGTTATGGTTTAGGTGTAATGTCATTACCAAAAGTGGAGGGGGAAGGTCATGCACATGAACATTAGCTGACATGGTGAGATTAAAATTAACCTAAATGATAATTAATTGAAAATAATGAATGATCATGCGGTAAAAAAATTAATTATATTTGTTA